>QIJL01000320.1 GCA_003232435.1 Flavobacteriales bacterium
GGAAGTTCTTTTTGAACGATTTCATCGCCTTGAATGACCCAACTATGGTAGTATTCCCCGGCGACCAAAAGTTCATCGGTATATTTCAATTCTTTTAGAATTTCATCTGCCCTGTCGGAAGGGTAACCGGAAACAATTCTATCGACCAAGGTGCTACAAAAATGGTTTGCGGAATTTATCCAACTTTTAAAATCATCTTCTAGATTCCAATGGTCGGCATATTGTAAAACCGATTTCCTCAAGGCCACTCCATTTTCCTCAATCAGTTCACACGGTAATAAGATGCATCCTTTGGAAGTATCCCCGTTAAAATGTTGAAAGCGATGGTGCAGCCATGTGGTCAATTTTGCCGGGAATTCCTTCGGTGGATTATCCTCTAATTTGTCCTCTACGCTAAATTTTATCCCGGCCTCCGTAGTATTGGAAACCACAAACCGTAAATCAGGGTTCCCCGCCAACGCCAAATAGGCCTCCCATTCTGAATAGGGGTTCACAACATCCTGAACACAGTCTACCAACTTTTTTTCGGCAATCAATCTGCCGTTTTTGATTCCGTCCAGAACAACTGTGAAAAGTCCGTCTTGAGATTTCAGTTCTTTATAATCACCCAGTTCGGTAGGTTTTACGACCGCTACCCCGCCATTAAAATCGGTGGTTTCGTTCAGAATCTGTACCATCCAATCTACAAAGGCACGAAGGAAATTACCGCCTCCGAATTGAAGTACTCGAAGCGGTCGGCTTTTTTCAGAGTTTGTGGTTTTTCTATTTAGGGATTGCACGAATAATTCCATTTCTCTACCTATAGTTTGCTTATTACCAATGACCCAGAATTTCATCCCTTCCGTCTCCCGCCAAAAAAGCGGTATCCACCTTCCCTTGTCCAAGGGAAGGGGTTTTTATTTGTCGATCTTCTGAACTACTCTTCGATTTACAAATTGAAGACTTCGTACTTCCAATTTCGTATTTCTTACTTTCAAAGAGATATCCCCCTTTTCCAGGGAATAAAATCTTCTTGACCCAATCGCACGGCCGCAGGTACAGCCTCTCCACTGGCAACTTCAATAATGTATTCCAAAAGTTCTTCTCCCTTTGATTCGATAGTGTCGTCGCCGGTAATTATGCTTCCCGTATTGAAGTCTATGATATCTTTCATTCGCTCGGTCAAGGCATTGTTACTCGACACTTTGATAACAGGAGCCACGGGATTTCCTGTAGGGGTTCCTAGGCCGGTAGTGAACGCGATGACGTTGCAGCCTGATCCGGCCAAACCAGTTGTACTTTCGACATCATTGCCGGGGGTGCATAATAGATTTAGTCCTTTTTTTGTGGCCTTTTCGGTATAGTCCAACACATCGGTTACGAGTGAAGTACCTCCTTTTTTGGCTGCCCCGGCAGATTTAATCGCGTCTGTTATGAGGCCGTCCTTGATATTTCCTGGAGAGGGGTTATTCGCAAATGCCGAGCCCAGGGCAACAGCTCTTGCCGAGTAGGAATCCATAAGGTGGGCAAATTTCTCCGCCTCTACCTCCGACTTACAACGATTGATCAGTTCTTGCTCCACCCCGTTGAGTTCGGGGAATTCCGATAAAATAGTAGTTGCGCCAAGTGCCACCAGTAGATCGGAAGTATGGCCCAAGGCAGGGTTGGCGGAAATTCCGGAAAATCCATCAGAGCCACCACATTCAAGCCCTAAGACCAATTGGCTTAAAGGGGCAGGTCGGCGCTCTATTTTGTTCGCTTCGATCAGGCCCAAAAAAGTTTTTTTTACGGCATCTTCGATAAAGTGTCGTTCACTCTCACTTTTTTGTTGTTCGAGAATGTAAAGTGGTTTGGAAAAATTCGGGTCTCGCTCTTTGATTCCCTTTTCTAAGTTTTTTACTTCAGCGTTTTGGCATCCTAAACTCAAAATTGTTGCTCCTGCTACATTGGAATTTGTAATGTAGCCCGCAAAGAGGTTGCAAAGTGTTTCAGAATCTAAACGAAAGCCGCCACACCCTCCCTCATGTGTCAAGAATTTGATGCCATCGACATTGGGGAAGGTTCTATTCTGCTTGATATCATCCGGAGTTTGAATAATGTCAGCACCCAGTAATTCTTCCGGCGTGGCCCCATTCTTATATTGCCGGACCAAGGTTTCGGTATCCACCACAAAATCAGTGGTCATGTGATAACCCAGAGATTTTAGCAGGGCTGATTTCATGACCTCAACGTTTCGATTCTCACAAAAGACCATAGGTATGATCAACCAATAATTGGCCGTACCGACACTTCCGTCAGCGCGATGATAACCGTTGAACGTTCTGTCTTGCCATCGAGTAACATCGGGTGCCTGCCATGTGGGCCTTTCTTTACCTACCGAATATTCCAAAGAGGCATGGACCACATTTTCCATGGTGATCGTCTCTCCCCGAGCTACGGGTTTTGTCGCTTTCCCGACCAGAGTGCCGTACATGATAATTTCATCTCCTTCTTCGAGTTGTTCTACAGTAAATTTATGTTTGGCCCGAGTGTCAGTGGTCAATTCGAACTTGTTTCCGTTATGTTGAATGGAAGTTCCCGCACTTAAGTCGCTCAGTGCCACAAGCACATTATCCTCAGGGTCTATCGGTAAATATTGTTTTGACATATTTAGGGCTCGTTGTGTAATAAATTAATTGTTTTTTCCTGCCCGCCTGCCGGTCTGTAGGAAAAAAAGTTTATAAAAATTCCGATCATTTATTGCAAAACGGGCTCTTGTTTAAAAATTGAACGTGGCCTTGATCACTCCGCTATTCTGGTCGATCCAGCTATCAAAGTTAGCGATCATCTCATTGCTACCCACGTTGTGGGCAATAAATGAATCAACAGGAAAATCTCCTTTTTCCAAAACCTTGATGTCGGTACGGCAATTGGTCTTGCCACTGCGACAGGCCACACATTTGCCACAGCTCAGGTACGGCATCACAACTACATTATCGCCTGCTTTTATTCCCTTGTCATTGTCACCTATCTCCGCTACCCCGGTTGCCGATATAGGCGTTCAGGTCCGTACCACAAAGCCCACCTTTTCACCTTAATAAGGCTTCATCGGATCGTCTTTTGGGCTTTTCTTTTTCTTTTAGGGCGAATTCCCCGGACTTTTCGCAAACTAGATATTTCATAATGCCCCCAAATTACAATTTTTAAAAAAACTGCCAGCTAATTATGTATCCATTCTGAAATTTTACGAGCCAACTTTAATTTATCGATCTTCGAAATCAATTTTATTTTAAAAAAACCTTAGCTTTAAATTCAATATTATTCATCGAAAAATAGCTGAACAATGCAAAAGGAATGTCTTGCGGCCATCGCAACCGGAAACGGTGACTTCCTTATCGATAAAATTACGGTACAACCTCCCCGGGCGGATGAAGTGCTGGTGGCCATAAAAGCGGCGGGGCTATGTCATACCGATCATGATTCGTTACAATGGGGAAAACCAATCGTTATGGGCCATGAAGGGGCGGGTATTGTCGAAGCCATCGGTCATGACGTAAGAAATGTGTCTGTAGGGGATACCGTAATCTTAAATTGGGCGACCCCTTGTAGGCAATGTTTTCAATGTGCTCGTGGCAATGAGCATATATGCGAAAATAATTCCCCGGTGGTTGCCGGAAGCAATGGATATACTGAAGGGCATGCCCATTTGGAGGGTACGACCTATAACGGAGAACCCATTGAACGCTCTTTTAATATTGGGACTTTATCAGAATATACCCTTGTCAAGGCTTCGGCAGTGGTGAAAAATCCATCTATGAAAATGTCCTTTCCTGCGGCCAGCATCATTGGTTGTGGAGTAATGACCGGTTATGGATCGGTGGTTAACACCGCAAATGTAGAACCGGGCAGTTCCGTGGTGGTTTTAGGTACCGGAGGTGTCGGGCTAAGTGTTATCCAAGGTGCCAAAATCAATAAAGCGACCAAGGTTATCGCCGTTGATATTAACGAGACCCGCTTGGAACTGGCCAAAGAATTCGGAGCCACACATTTGATAAAGGCCGATAAGGATGATAAAGGATTATTGAAGGCGGCAATGGAAGTAAAAAAATTGACCAACGGAAGAGGGGCCGACTATGCCTTCGAATGTACCGCGGTTCCAGAACTAGGAGCAGCACCGTTGGCAATGATCAGAAATGCAGGCACTGCGGTTCAGGTAAGCGGCATTGAACAAGAAATAACCATTGATATGAACTTGTTCGAATGGGACAAAATATATATCAATCCCCTTTACGGAGGATGTAGACCCGAAAAGGATTTTCCAAAAATAGTGCGCCACTTCGAGTCGGGCGAACTAAAACTAGAGGAAATGATCACCAAAAAATATTCCTTGGACCAACTGGGTCTGGCCTTTGAGGATATGCTATCGGGAAAAAATGCCAAAGGAGTAATAGAATTTGGATAATAAAGCGTCTTTTGCTCGAAATGTTCCTATTTTGCCATAGCCCTAAAGGGAACCAAATACATTTCAAGCTTCCCTGCCCTTTGGGCTTAGGGGAAGAAGAAGCTTGAAATCCGTATTTTGGGGTGGCGAATAGCTAATCTTACTAGAAGAGTTTGAACAATGTTTAGAACTACAGAAATATCCGATTCCAAGTTCGAAAGTGACAACCTTCGTTTTATTACGGTAAAAACCAAAAATCTAAAAGGTAGGGGAGATATTTGTTTGTTCGTGCCTCCATTGGAGGGTTTAAAGGATATTCCGCTGGTAATATTGTTACATGGGGTTTATGGCAGTTCTTGGACCTGGTCGCAAAAAGGCGGGGTCCACATCACCGCTTTGAAAATGATGATGCAAGGCAAAATACAGCCCATGGTCATTGCAATGCCTTCCGACGGACTTTGGGGCGATGGTTCTGCCTATATAAAACACAATGGAATTGATTTTGAAAAATGGATTGTCGACGATGTATCACGGGCAGTTATCCAGAACATTCCATCGGTTAGTGAAAAATCGGATCTGTTTATTTCCGGGCTATCCATGGGAGGGTTTGGAGCGTTACGATTGGGAGTAAAGTATTCGAAAAAATTCAAAGCCGTTTCTGCACATTCGCCTGTAACTTCTTTAATGCAAATGCCAATGTTCGTTGAAGAATCCATGGAAAATTATCTTCAGGAGGATGAAAGTGAAAACTCAGTTTGGGACGTAGTAAAACACTATAAAAACAACTTGCCGAAAATAAGGTTCGATTGCGGTACGGAGGATTTGTTGATCGATTATAACCGGGCATTGCACAAACAATTGACAAGAGCCAAGGTCGAACATACGTACGAAGAATTTTCAGGCGGGCATGAATGGGCCTATTGGCAAGAACATATTAAGGATAGTTTGCTATTCTTTGATAAAACGGCAACAAATAGACAAATAGCTACATTTAAAAATAGTTTAAATTTTAAGACCAATGGAAGCAGTAAGAGACTTGGCCGACAAGCATGAATTGATTTCTGAAACTTTTTTCACTGCATTTCCGTCGCCCAGAAGTGTCAAGTCAAACCTGAAAGGCCTTTATATACTTTTTTCGATAGGCCAATGGTGTACAACCTATAAATTTCTTGAATTGTCTATGAAAGAACGGAAGGCTCTCATACCCCGATTCAAAGGCAATTTCAGATACTTGGTCGTTGGACTCTATTAAAAGTTTACATGCCCGCTTTATCTTATACTCGTTTACAAAAGTGAAAAAAGATTTACTGAAAGTTCTTTTAAAAAATCGACAAAATGTCTCTTCAGTCATAGTGACAAGGTTTGAAACCTCCCTTAAGGACATAGGGTTCCTATAGTTTTTAGCAACAAAATTTTGAACTAAGTCAATGTTTCTACTTTCAACAAGGTTTGCCTTTATGGTAAAATTATCGCCCGACAGCAGCTCATAGTTTTCCGAAAGTGCAAGTAATTGTAATATGCGCAAAAAAGAAATCAATTTCTCAAATGATGATTGCTTGGGCATGCCTAATAAAACGGGTTTTATCCTGCTGGTCACTTCACGATTAAATTTAACACCCCTTGTAGAGGCGGCCAAGAGGTTTTTGATCATGGCAAATTCGTTTTTGTCTTGCCACCCTGGTCCCAGAATGTCATCATTCCATTGTATGACGATCGACTCGGCATTTTCATTTTGAGATTCAACATTCCTCCAACAATGTGGTAGGTTCGAACCCAAAAGCACAAAATCACCTTCTTCGAATTCCGTGACACTATCGCCTACATAGCGTATTCCATTGCCTTTAACAATATAGGTCAATTCATATTCAGGATGAAAGTGCCAAGGGGCATCAAACTGAGGTTTCGAATATCTAAATAGTTTAAAGGAATTCTGCGTTGAAACGGATATTTTTTCCAATTGTGCCTTCACATACTATTTGTTTTAAGTCAATAACCTCGGGGCAAGCCCACGAGGCATGAAAAAGGAAAACACCTTAATCATTTCGATGCAAGAATACGGGGAATTAAGCCCACTGGTGGGATTAAAAGTATACGATATTATACAATAAAGCCAAAATTAAAGAGAATTATATACAAAATAAGGTATTAAATTCACAAAATCGATTAAATATATCATAAAGACAATCTTTATTTTTGAATTGTATAAATACGATTAATACCTTTCGATCATGACAGCAGTTAGAGATTTAGCCGATGAGCACCGATTGATATCCGAAATTTTTAAATGGCCAAGTTCCAAGGAAGAATGGGGCCAATACCGGCTGAACGAAGAACAGCTAGCCCACTTTCATGAGTACGGCTATTTATCGGGCATCAAACTATTGAATGAACAACAGGTCGAAGTGTTACGAAAAGAGCTTGAAGAGATTAGGGATCCCCAACACCCGGCGCACGAGCTGTTCTATGAATTTCATAGCAACCAATCGGAGGATCCGAATTCGGTTTTGTTCCATTCCTTGGGGCACTGGAGGATTACTCCAGGGTTTCATGACGTCATCTGGAATCCTGCTTTTGTAATGGCGGCACATCAATTACTTGAAAATAAACCGGTACGTTTTTGGCACGACCAATTGTTCTGTAAACCTGCCAAACATGGCGGGGTGGTAGCTTGGCATCAAGATTATTCGTATTGGACCCGCACCATTGCCATGCAACATCTGACCTGCTGGACAGGCCTTGATGATGCTTCTACCGAGAACGGTTGTCTGCACTATGTTCCCAAAAGCCATAAATGGGGGTTGCTCGAAGCTCCGGAATTGGCAGGTGACATGAACGGGTTGATGAATTACCTAACGGATGAACAAAAGGAAGAATTCAATCCCGTGCCCATCGAACTGAAAAAAGGGCATGGTACTTTTCACCACCCTTTAATGGTGCATGGTTCTTATGAAAACAAATCGGAAATAAGCAGACGTGCTTTTGTATTGAACGTTTTTGCAGACGGAACGATCAGTAATACAGATGATGAATTGCTGAAGGGCGTGCCAAGCATTCCAAAGGGAAATAAAATGGAAGGGAAATTCTTTCCGTTGATCTATGACAATTAGCCGCCGTAAAAATCTACTTGGAAGAATCTAGAATTTCTCCCTCTAGCGGATAGACAGAGTCGTAAACATGGGCTTCATCGATAAATCCCTTTAACTTTTCGGCGACTTTCGGGTACTCGGTTATGATGTTATTTTCCTCCCCAATGTCTTTGGAAAGATTGTAGAGTTCCCATGTATCGGTTTTGTAGATATGAATCAATTTCCAATTTTCACTTCTAACCGCTTGGGCATCATGGTTTCCTTCTGCAAACTCCCAGTACAGGTAGTCGTGTTTCTTTTGAGCTTCCGTATTGCCCAAAAGTGTCGGAAGAAAAGAGATACCATCGCTTTTTCGATTATCGGAATGACCAATAACCTCTGCAAATGTCGGCAGCATGTCCCAAAATGCCGTGGGCAGATCAGCTTCTGTATTTGCCTCGATTTTGCCCGGCCATCGAGCGATAAAGGGAACGCGAATACCGCCTTCGTACAAATCTCGTTTCTTGCCCCTAAGCTTGCCATTACTGTCAAAAAAGTCAGGGTCTACCCCACCCTCTTTGTGAGGGCCGTTGTCACTGGTAAATATGACAAATGTATTTTCATCAAGTCCTAATTCTTTTAATTTTTCTATTATTCGTCCGACATCGGCATCCATAAGGGTAATCATTGCCGCCTTTGCTTTTTCAGCTTCGGGCCAAACCTCATTGGAATAAATTCCCAAATCGGGTACTTCCATTCCGTGATCAGCTGTTAGCGTACCCTCGTTATTGGCGTGGGGAATCGTCAAGGGCAAGTACAAAAAGAATGGTCTATCCTTAGGTTTTTCAAGATAGGACAAGGTCGAATCTATGAACATGGAATGTGAATAATCATTTTTTTGGGTCGCAGAACTTCCAACACCGTTCGCATAACCCGAATCTGCCATAACGACCTTGTTGTTCAATGGTATTTTTACGCCATCTTGCATTAAAAATTCTGGATAATAATTATGAGCCCGGGTCTGATGAAGATACCCGAAATAATTATCGAATCCTTGTTTGCTCGGCTCGCCGGTCGTGCCGACTTCGCCCAAGCCCCATTTGCCGATCAGGTCTGTAGAATACCCCGATAAGCGGAACATTTCCGCCATTGTAAAATCAGCATCTTTCAAAATATTATTTTTATTGCCACGCACGGTCGCATGACCTTGATGAAGACCTGTTAGAAACGATACCCTTGAGGGTGCGCAAACGGTGTTCCCCGCATAATGGTCCGTAAACCGAATGCCTTCTTCGGCCATTCGATCCAGGTTCGGGGTCTTGATTTTTTCCTGTCCATAAGAACCTAAATCGCCATAGCCCAAATCATCCGCCAAAATATAAATGACGTTCGGCTTGGAGGACACAAAACCAGTTTCAACTACTGGCTTCTTTTCGTTTTTACAGGCAAATAGCGAAAACAGAATTAGAGCTAAGAGAAAATTTTTCATGATATGTAAATGAGGAAAAGTATTGGCTAATTTAATTTTTGTTTTCAACTCTTCAAAATCTTTGAAAAATTATTGAAGTTTTTGCGTCACTTTTCAATCAAGTGCCTCGAAAGGTCTTTTACCTCTTCACAACAAATCTGTTCCATTACCTGCTTCAATTGTATTTTTAGCAGGGAAATGGTATGGTCGCCTCCTTGGTTCCCGAGTGCGGAAACACCGTACATAAAAGAGCGACCCATAAAGGTAAACTTTGCCCCACTGGCCAACGTTCTAGCGATATCAGGCCCTGAGCGCATACCGCTATCCATCATCACGGTTATTTGATCGCCATACTTTTTTGCAATTCGGGTCAAGGGTTTTATTGTGGATTCGCCGGCATCCAACTGTCTGCCTCCATGATTTGAAACAATGATACCATCAAGACCGAGTTGTACCGCTTTTTCGGCATCGGCTTCCGACGCGACACCCTTTAAGACCAACTTCCCTTTCCACATATCGCGGATCGGTTTTATTTTTTCCTCGTTCAACCTTCCTGAAAAAGTTTGATCCATGAACTTGCCCAATTGTCTTAAATCGAGATTTTTGGGCATATAGGGTTTTAGGGTTGTAAAATCAGGCTGCCCATGTATAAGGGTTTTCATTGCCCATTCGGGTTTACCTAAAATTTGAATTATATTCTTAATCGACATCTTCGGCGGCATTGCCAGACCATTTCTGATATCCCTTGGCCGGAAACCAAAAGTGGGTACATCACAAAGAATAACCAATACGGGACATTGGGCTGCTTCCGCTCTTTTGATAATATCATCTCGCAAACTATTTTCGGTAGGATGATACAATTGAAACCAGGCCCGACCCTCGGTCAGTTCGGAAATGCGCTCGATGCTACTGGTCGAAACGGTACTTAAGCAAAAAGGAATATTATGTTCGAAGGCTGCTTTTGCAAGAATTTCAGGGGAATTTGGCCACATAAGTCCTTGCAGTCCAACAGGGGCAACACCGAACGGTGCGTCATATACATGCCCGAATAATTCAGTGCTCAAGTCAGAACCGGCATGCTCGCTCAAATATTGAGGTAACAGTTCCACCTCACGAATTTCCGCTGTGTTCTTATGCAGATTGACATCTTCGTTACAGCCACCGTCGAGGTACTCAAAAGCAAATTTGGGAATCTTCTTCTGTGCCCTGGTTCGCAAGTCTTCGACCGAGGGGTATTTGGTATTAAACTTTATATTCGTTATTCTTCCCATTTTGTTTTCCAAGTTAAAATTCCGTAACTAATCAGTGTTGGATAAAAAAGTTAAAATATTGAAAATCAACTTGCCGTTGAATTTAAACGCAAAGTTCGCCAAGATTTACGCAAG
>QIJL01000640.1 GCA_003232435.1 Flavobacteriales bacterium
TAGCTACGGCTATGCTTAATAATTTTGCCTTGTTAGAAACTAAAATACGCATCCTAAATTCTCCGATTTTTCATGTGTCATGAGTATACTTGAAATTAGGCGTTGATGGCTGATAAATACTGTAATTATCTACTTCGGATTCAGTTTCTTGGATTCCGGTACAGTGGTTGGCAAAAACAACCCAATCAGAAAACTATAGAGGGGATGCTCTTGAAAACCCTAAAATTTATTCTACCTCATAGAAAGTTGAAAATTTTAGGCGCGGGACGAACAGATGCCAAAGTTTCTGCGGTAAACGGCGCATTTGAGCTTTTTCTGGAAGGATGTCCCTTAGAAGATGAAAAAGCATTTTTGAATTTATTAAATTTTAACTTACCATCTGATATAAAAATAGTTAGCATTAACAATACCAATAAAAACTTTAATATCATAAAAGATGCTAGATATAAAGAATATGTCTATTTATTTTCCTTTGGATGTAAAAACCATCCCTTTGCTGCACCTTTCATAGCGAACATTCCAGAGGAGATGAAAATCGACCTAATGAAGGAAGCCGCAAATCTTTTTGTTGGCCGACATGATTTTTCAACCTACACTGTCAAGGAAGGGAGGGGCAAGAACAGTATCCGGAAGGTTAATTCTTGTTTTATTACGGAAAATAACATTTTGAAGGCCAATTTCTTCCCGGATACAAGCTATGCTTTGCATATTCAAGCCAATGGATTCATCCGGTATCAAGTGAGGATGATCATGGGAGCCCTTATTCAGTTGGGAAAAGGGGAAATTGAACTATCGACTATTAGAGAATCTTTAGTGCCAGACAATACGATCGAATTATCGTATGTGGCCCCTGGGTCGGGACTTTTGCTGAATAAGCTTGACTTTAGAGGCAATCCTGATTAATGTATCCTTCTGGGGGGAAATCCCTCGCCTTTACCTGCCTCGCCGGTTTACCCGCCTAGGTGGGCAGGTAGGGGCGACGACTTTAGTATTTTGCCATACGCCATACGCCATACGCCATACGAAAAAGCGTAAAGCATAAAGCGAAATGCGTAAAGCGGAGGGATAGGCGGGGGCGAAACCCAAACCCATCGGTCTTTAGCCGATGGTGGTTTAGTCGAAGAGGTTAGCGGAGAGATAGCGGTCTCCGCGATCACAAACGATTGATACGATCGTACCTTGATTCAGACTTTCTGTCAATCGCAAAGCAACTGTGGCGGCTCCGCCGCTGCTCGTTCCGGAGAAAACCCCTTCTTCTACTGCCAGTCGTTTTGCCATGCTGATAGCCTCTTCAGAACTTACTTCCATTATCTGATCTACCTTATCGCGATCGAAAATCTTGGGCAAATATGCTTCCGGCCATTTTCGTATTCCGGGAATACTGCTGCCATCTGTAGGCTGAACGCCGACGATTTGAACGTCCCCATTTTGCTCCTTGAGATAGGTAGAAGTCCCCATTATAGTACCTGTTGTACCCATGGCAGATACAAAATGCGTAATCTCTCCATTGGTATCGTTCCAAATTTCTGGCCCCGTAGTTTTGTAGTGTGCTTTCCAGTTGTCATCGTTTCCAAACTGGTTTATCATAAAAGAGCCGTTTTCGCGAACTTTTGCCTCGGCGTAATCCCTTGCCCCTTCGATTCCGTGGTCGGCAGAAGTCAAGGTAACTTTAGCCCCGTAGGCCTTCATCGTCTGCATTCTTTCCTTAGTGGCGTTTTCTGGCATTACAAGTTCGATGTCAAGTCCGTAGATACCCGAAATCATGGCTAAAGAGATTCCAGTATTGCCACTGGTCGCCTCAATTAACTTTGAATTCTTGTCAATAGAACCATCTTCTAAACCGCTTCTGATCATATTATAGGCTGCTCGGTCCTTGACACTTCCGCCAGGGTTGTGGCCCTCCAACTTGAAGAACAAGCGAACGTTGGGGTTCTTGTTCAAGACTTTTGATTCCACCAAAGGTGTATTTCCTATTAAATCTAAAATGGATTTAGACATGGGGAAGTGTTTTTATTTTGATTTCAGGAGTGTGGAAAACCGTCGAATGTGCCGGTACGGATGATGTAATCCATGCATTACCACCAATAACACTGTTCTCACCAATTATCGTTTTCCCGCCTAAAATAGTAGCATTGGCATAAATGGTCACATTATCTTCAATGGTCGGGTGTCGCTTCGTTTTTTGGAGGTTTTTAGCCACATAATGGGCTCCAAGGGTTACACCTTGATATATTTTCACATTGTCTTTAATAATGGCAGTTTCACCAACAACAACTCCTGTTGCGTGATCGATAAAAAATGACTTTCCGATTCGGGCACCTGGGTTAATATCGACACCGGTCTTCTGGTGTGCATATTCGGTCATCAATCTGGGTACCAACGGGAAGCCTACCTCATAAAGTTCATGGGCAAGTCTATAGATGGCGATTGCATAGAAACCGGGGTAGGCCATGTAGACCTCCTCAATTGATAACGAGGCTGGGTCACAATTAACTATCGCCTCGGCATCGAGATTCAGGCTTTCAAGAACTCCGGGCAATTTGATCACATAGTTCTCCCATAAATTTTTACAAGGTTTTTCGACCTCCCAGCAGGCCAATTGCACGAGTACATCAAATTCCCTTTCTAAAAGATTTAGGTTTTCATCAACCGGGGTATCTATATCGAACAGCGTGTAAAACAGATGATTTGTAAACGCCTCTACCTTTTCTTTCAAGGCAAAGCGCAAATTGGGTTGCTTCTTGTGTTTGTTGATTCTTTCGATTACTGATTGACGGTCCATAAACTAAAATTTTATGTTTCAAAATTAACCTTTAATTTAAAATCGATTCTGCCGAAAAGGTTAACTTTAGCTTAAAATAACAAGGTTAGACGTATGAATGAACCAAGTATTACTTCCGAAGCGATGCGCTTTTTGAAACAGCTTGAAAAGAACAATAACCGAGACTGGTTTGCAGAACACAAGACAGCGTTCAAAAAGCACGAGGCCAGTTTTAAAGATATGATGGGCGGCCTAAAAAAATCTATGGATGTTCATGACGAGATAGAGAAAATCAAGGTTTTTCGTATCTATAGGGATGTTCGTTTTTCAAAAAACAAAGACCCGTACAAAACCAACTTAGCCTGTTCTTTTTCTAGAAGCGGAGCAAAATTAAGAGGAGGGTATTACGTTCATATTCAGCCCGGTGGAAGCTTTATCGCAACCGGATTTTGGCAACCAAATAAGGCGGATTTGCTTCGTATTCGCAAAGAACTGGAGTCAGGTGCGAAGGAATTTAGAAAGACCATCTCGAACAAGAACTTACAGAAACACTGGGGAACTCTGATCGGAGACGAGGTGAAAACCGCCCCAAAGGGCTTCGATCGTGAACACGAAAATATCGATCTAATAAAAAAGAAGCAGTTTATCTTCACAAAAAAGTTCAGCGATAAAGATGTGGCTTCAAAAGATTTTATCAAAGATGTAAATGGCGCTTTTAAGGCGATACGACCTTATTTCGATTTGATGAGTGATATTTTAACCACAAATCTAAATGGGGAGTCATTGTTAAAGTAACACTTCTTGAATTTCTAAAAGCTGAATTTGATCTTTTAGTCGAGCAATGACCATGCTCATCATTCGTTTGTTCAAGGGCGAGGAGTTTCTAATATATTTTTTATATTCCTCTAAAGTAAACCGACCGATGACGATTCCCTTCAAATAATTCCGGAATTTTATATCCTTTTGAATGGCATTCTCTATGAACAGACAGAAAGTGTTTTTCCGCAGAAAGTTCATAAAAAGTATTTTTGTGCTTCCTCACATAATTTCTAAAAACAGCGATCAATAGAGTGTTCTGCAGTTTGATAATCGGCCGCAAGGTTACGTTCTGAAAAACGTTCGTCTTGCGACATTTCTTCCGTTATTCTTGCGTTTGGAATATTTGGACGAATCTACAGAAGATCTTGAGACCTTTCGCTCATTTAAAGAAGCTTTGCTAAAGGTAGGTATTAGGAAAATGCGCATTTTTGATCGAGGAAAACCTTTTTAACCGGTTTATGAGCAAAGATTCCTTACTATTTTGATTTATTGTTGTCCGATTAAAATTATCCAGACCTATTTAAAGCCTTGCTATTGTAAAGTCTAAAAAGTTTTTAAAATAAGGCACCTTGATTTTGGATAATGTAATGAAAATTATAAGATGTAAAATTTACATATCACTACTAAGCAGGTTATCAGTTGGTTACGGTCGCGTCTTTGTTCTTTATTCTAACAGCGAAGCGGTCTTGTATCTTTTACCGGACAACAATGATTTTGATTATCATTATTTTTATGAAAAATACGAGACATGAAGTTTGGAAAAGTTGAAAACCCTGAACTTGTAGATTTTACCATTCCGCCCGACCATCTTGATACTGACGTTGTGCTTTCATCGACTGATAAAGGCCCTATGAACATATATGTGGGCTGCGCCAAATGGAACCGACAAGATTTAAAGAACTTTTATCCAAGAGGTACAAAAGACGAACTGGGATATTATGCGAGCCAATTCAATAGTATTGAACTAAATGCGACTTTTTATCGCATCTTTCCACCCGAACAATATCAAAAATGGAACAAGAAAACTCCCGAGGGGTTTAAGTTTTTCCCGAAAATAGTACAAAACGTTAGTCATTTAAGAAGGTTGAACGAAGAATCTTACCCAATTTTAGAAGAATATTTGAATGCAACGGCAAACCTCAGAGAAAAATTAGGAACGATGTTTCTGCAAATGCACGGTAATTTTGGCCCTAAAAATTGGGATAGGGTAGTGCGCTTTGTAGAGAGATGGCCCAAAGAGTTTCGCTTGGCCATGGAGTTTAGACATGCCGATTGGTTCAACGAGAAGAAAGTAGCTGATGAGTTGTATCATATATTAAAGGAAAACAATATTGCGAATGTACTGGTAGACACTGCTGGTAGAAGAGACATGATGCATATGCGTTTGAGCAACAACGAGGCCTTTGTTCGCTACGTAGGAGCCAATCATGAAAGCGATTACCCCAGATTGGATGACTGGGTTGAACGATTGAGCAGTTGGAAAGAAAAAGGGTTGAAAAATGTGCATTTTTTTGTTCATCAAAACCTTGAACTGGCTTCGCCCTTGCTTTCGGCATATTTTATTGAAAAATTGAACAAGAAATTAGGCTCTGAACTACACGTTCCTAAAACGCTTGTCGATTCTAATCCCAAGCTTTTCTAAGAGACTGTTTTGAAATATGTCGTTAGAATTGTTATACCTTATTTTTGATGCAAAACGAGGCAAAATTTTTAAGCATAGCATCGCTACGGTTTAAAATTTTAACGAAGTTATGCGCAAAAAGAGGGTATAAGAAAATAATCGAGA
>QIJL01000522.1 GCA_003232435.1 Flavobacteriales bacterium
TATGTATTTGCATATCGATACGTTATGTTTATTTCTTTGAAAAAAATGTCGTTCCGAACGTTATTGAAATCAAAATATTTTTTGATTGAAAGTACCTAAGCGTAGCTTATGAGGAGGAATCTCAACTTGTTAAAAGTTAATTGTATATCCGCTATTATGCTACTAGTTCTTTTTTTCGGACTTTTATTCTCCCTTTAGGGCGTGGGCTCGCCCGAACGTGCCTTTCGGTACGGGCGGGGCAAAAAAAAAGGTCGAAAATTCGATTATTCGCCCCTTCTGCCAGCTGGCGGGTGTAATCGAGTTTTCCAGACTTCAAATAAGTTACTGGCATAGTAACGGACAAGCATTAAAGTCAATATAAAGATGTACAAATGGCTTGTGAATTTATGTTTCTTGAAAGTTACCATCAACGAAAAACGGACAATGAACAACTACATTATGAACACTGCTCACTATTTAGGAGGATTACGACCAACCATAGGGAATTGCTCTACTTCGAGGATCTGACCGCTAATGGGTCCGCTTTCGTCCGACAACAAATAAATCACTGCCATGGCCATTTCTTCTGGCTTGACATTTCTTCTGGCTTGAAAATTCTCTTGGCCGGAGCGAACACAGCCGGAAGTTTTTCGAACCAGTCTTCATCTTTACCCTGCTCACGTTGATTGATCAACTCATGTTCGGTCAGCACCCATCCTGGATTCACTTGATTTACGCGGACACCGTTTTCACGGAATAAAGAGTCGCCCAAGTTTCGGCTCATGGTCATTAAGGCACCTTTTGAAATACTGTAGGCCAGCAGATTGGGTTCGCCGCTCCAAGAATTTACCGAACCGATATTAACGACGCATCCACGGGATTTTGACAAATGAGGTAGTGCCGCCTGAATAATAGCAAAAGGAGCAACGGTATTGACCGCCAACATTCTTTCCAGGAAGTCCAAAGTCGTACTTTCTATATTCGAGGAAGCTACGATTGCAGCGTTATTCACTACCGCATCCAACTTGCCAAAAGTGTCGATCGCTTTTTGAACCAACTGCTCGGGAGCGCTCTTCTCGGTAATATCGATTGTATGGTGCGTAGCATTTGATGCACCAAGTTCCCCCATCAAGTTTTGGCCCAATTCTTCCCGTAGACCATTGACTACTACTTTTGCACCTTCTTTTATACATTGTCTACTTATGGCCTTGCCAATACCTGTATATCCGCCGGTAATCAGAATAACTTTATTTTTTAATCGCATATGATTCAATTAGGCTTTAAAACACTCTTTACAACTTTGCCCGAATGCATTTGTTCAAAGGCTTCTTGCCAATTGGTCAAAGACCAAACACCTCCAATGATCGGACGAACATCCAATCGCCCGGAAGCCAATAAAGACAATACCTTTTCCCAAATCGGCCAATTATGGCTAAAACTGCCTTGCAAGCGTACATTCTTTTGTACCAACGGATCCAAGGAAAAATTCAAGGGTCGGGGCCCCCAGCCGACTTTCGTAATCTGACCGTTAGGTCGTACTAGTTCCAATGCCATTTTTAAAGTAGCACTGACCCCCGCTGCATCAACGACACAATCCACTCCGAGCCCATCTTGTTTGTTGGCCCACTCAGTAGCATCCCCCACGATAGTTTCACAACCATATTGAGTGGCAATTTCCAGCCTGCCATGGTCGGCTTCCAACCCGACAATCGCAACTTCGCCGCCACAGAGTTTAGCCATGGCGGCACAAAGTATTCCTATAGTGCCAGGGCCAATAACTAGTACACGATCCCCTGGGTTGATATTCGAATTGACAACAACTGAATTATAGGCAACCGAACACGGTTCGGTCAAGCAAGCCTGCTCAAAAGGTAAATTTTCGGGTACGGTGTGCAAGCACCTTGCCGGCACCTTTACAAAACGGGTCATGGCTCCGTTTACCCCGTACCCGAATCCTTTTCGAGTAGGGTCAAGGTTATAGAGCCCCTGGCGCGACATTGGATTATTACTATCGATAATAGCTGCAGTCTCACTGACGACACGGTCACCTTCCTTCCAACCGGTTATATCACTTCCTAATTCCGCAATATGTCCTCCAAATTCATGCCCCAGAACAACGGGGTAATTCACCGGCCAGCTATGATCTGAAGTCCATTGGTGTAGGTCGCTTCCACAGACTCCGACATTTGCCACCTCCAATAGCACATCATCAGCACCAATTTCGGGTTTTGGTATTTCGCGGATTTCTACACTGCCTTTTTCCTCGGCATAATTTACAACGGCAATGGAATTCATAATTGGATTACTGGATTATTGGATTGTTCGATTTATTGATGTTACCGTAGGAATGTATTTTTTCACAGATCATTCGTAACGAGCCCTCGAGGTCGCCATCGGCAGTTTTGAAGGCGTCTGCGTCAATGGTCAACGGGGCACCCAAGACTACCAGTGGTGCCCCATATTCCGGACATTGGATCGCTTGTTCTAGGGATAATCCGCCAACAGCTTGCACAGGAATATTCACGGCCTCGACAATTTCTTTTAATTGGTCTAAGGGGCTGGGCATCCGTTTTCCTTGAGCAGCGATTCCCCGGCGTTCGTCATAGCCGATATGATGTACGATATAATCACAGCCTAATTGCTCGAGCCATTTTGCACCTTCAACCATATCGGGGCAGCCCAAATTATCGCCCATTACCTTTACACCATGATCTTCTCCAGCTTTTACGACCACCTTTATGGTTTCTTCATGGGCCCTTGCCATGACCACGACATGCGTGGCACCGGCTTTCGCCATCATTTCGGCCTCTAGATAACCGCCGTCCATCGTTTTAAGATCGGCAACAATGGGCACGTCTGGAAAAGCTTCCCGCAATTTTCGAACTCCGTGTAATCCTTCTGCTAGTAGGAGGGGAGTGCCGGCTTCGAGCCAATCGACACCTGCTCGAAGTGCCATTTTTGCTGTTTTAAGGGCTTCTTCAATATTGGTAAGGTCAAGAGAAATCTGTACAATGGGATTCATGGTATAAATATAGGATTCTAGGAGGATTAAACTACTATGCACTGCAAGTACATAGGTTTTTTTACGAATGAAATCCGTTTTTTTTAAATATCCGTTTTTGTCGGAAGACGGAAGCGATCGTCTTCCAACTTCCGTCTTCGGGCTTCTGGCTAAAAAAAAAAAACGATAAGTGATACGTAGTCAGTAAACAGTAATAAGTAAAATACTGAATACGGCTCACTTGCCGGAAATATGTAGAAACTAAAGTATTGTCCGCCAGTTGGCGGACATACCTGCCTGCCGTAGGCAGGGCTTCAACTAACGATTGTGACCAATGAAATTGAACAAATTACGGCAATGTTGAAGTGGCGAGACGGGCAATTATCAAAAACTACTGCCTGAAATTTACAAAACATCCAATATTTTCTGAGCTTCTCGGCCGATTCGGCTCTTGGTTTCTTCGGTTATGTATTGCCGTTGATCAAGCTGTTGTGGTTGATCAACGGCACAAAAATAGCTATGCATGCTTCTTCGGAATTCATTCGTATGATTTGTTGTACCCCCATGCCAGACATGTGAATTGAAAATGAATACCGATCCCGCTGGTGCGATAATTTTGATTTCAGCAGGGTGGGGAAGGTTTGGGTCTTCCATGGCATCTTGCGGTAACACTTTCGATTTATGAGTACCGGGAACAATTCGGGTAGCTCCGTTATTTTCTATAAAATCATCTAAAAGCCAAATGGTATTACAGACTTTATATCCGCCTTTCGGTACTGCATTTCCATAATCGACATGTAGTTTTTGGAGTCCCTGACCAGGTCTTGCTGCACGGTAGTTTAAGGAGGATAATTTAAAGTGTTCCCCAAGAACGGCGGTGATTCCTGCCAAAACACGTGGGTTCGTATAAAACATATCGAAAATGCTTCCTTTATTGACAAGGTCGGCCAAACGATCTGCACCTTCTTCCTTGGGGTGGCGGATGTATTTCGATTCGAATAGTTCCGATCCTGCATTGTCGCCTTCTCTTGAAACTAACTCCTCAATGCGCCCATTGACAGCGTGTACTTCTGAAGACGATAGCAATTGGCCCAGGCTCAAATAACCATCCCGATCTAAGTTTTGGATTTCATCTTTTGAAAGCATCTTAAAAAAGAAAGTTTAAACATATTTCAAAACAGTCTCTAAGATAAGAAAATTACCTTGCAATTTGAAGAACCGAACACCTGTTCAAAATATCAGCTGTATTTGATAAAAAGGAACATCATACTGATATTCGTTAAGACAAAGACGATGTAAGTCTTAAACTTTAAATTAACGATAGAAAAAAGTATCTTTGCAAAACAGTGGAAGTATTGGCTTAATCATTTTAAATATTCGAATGGCAAAATCTCAGCAGACATTTAACAAGAGTGAAAAAGAAAAAAAACGTTTGAAAAAACGTGAAGAGAAGCGGAAAAAAATGGAAGCTCGAAAGGCGGAAGCCAAGTTAAATGGGAAAAAAGGAATTCAGTTTGCTTATGTTGACTTCAATGGCAATTTAACCGATACGCCACCAGATGCGACAAATAGAGTTGAAGTTGAGGTAGAAGATATTCAAATAAGTGTTCCTAAAACGCTTGAAGGCGATAAGGAAGTATTTGATCCTGTTAGAAATGGATCGGTTTCGTTTTTTGATCACTCCAAAGGATTCGGATTTATAATCGATTCTGAAAACCAAGAAAAATACTTCACACATGTCAGTGGGTTGATCGATGAGATCAACGAAAATGACAAGGTCTCCTTCGAACTTGAGAAAGGGATGAAAGGCATGAATGCCGTTAAGGTGACACTACTTAAGCAACCTGAGTAAAGAATCCTCGGGGAATTAAAATCCCAAATCCCAAGCACCAAATTCCAATTCGTGCAAAAGAGGGTTTGTGAAAATTCGTGAAACCTGCCCGTCCGGTTTACCTGCCGTAGGCATGGCAGTCGGGTTCGTGTCCGAACATCCGGAAAATGAAACGAGGCGCCTCGGGGAATTAAACTCAAAGAGATTAAATCTATGTTGGGTTTTTATAATGGCCAAAAATACAATATCAAGGGCGTACCCATTATAACGATAAGAAGCTCTAAGGGCAAACCCATTCTCCAATAATCAGAAAATCGATATCCTCCAGGTCCAAGTACAAGTGCATTGCACTGATGACCTATAGGTGTGAGAAAAGCACATGAAGCCCCAACGGCCACACTCATTAAGAATGGATCAATACCAACCCCTATGGTTATTGCAATTTCAACTGCAATTGGTGCCATGATAAGAGCTGTTGCCGCATTATTGATTACATCTGAAAGAGTCATGGTAATAATCATAATTAGAGCCAAAATCGACCAAGACGGTAAATTAGTGGTCATGCTTAACATAAAATCGGCTATTAATCCCGTACTGCCCGTTGTTTGAAGCGCATTGCTTACAGGAATCATGGCACCCAATAATACGATGATCGGCCAATCTATTTGTTGGTAAAGTTCACGAAGGGGCAGGATACCCGTAAAAATATACATCAAAACTGCTCCTGTAAAAGCCAATGTGACGGGTAGAATACCGAACATACTTAATGCAATGGCAGAGCCGAAAATCAATAATGCCAAGCCTACTTTAGAAAATACGCCTACCTTCACATTTCTTTTTGCCAGAGGTATAAGTTCGAGAGAACTTATATTATCATTGAGATTATCGGTACTACCTTGTAATAACAATACATCGCCGACTTTAAAAATCATCTTTCCAAGGCGTTTGCGTATAGGTAGCCCCTGACGTGCAACAGCCATGAGAATCAACGTACTTGAGGTATGCTTATGAAAAAAATCCCTGTTTTGATTTTCTAATAATGAACCCGGTGTTA
>QIJL01000084.1 GCA_003232435.1 Flavobacteriales bacterium
CGTCAATATTACTTTCCAATTTGACCCATTTGTTTCGAGTGCCCCATACGTCATTGCCCGTTAGCCCTTCGCTTCCGAAATAATTTCCGTTCACTCCTTCGTTGTTCAAGGCCTTTACTTCTGTTACATTTCCTTCGGCATCTGTATAGACAGCAGGTTTATCGGTCGGTAATTCGAGTTCGCGTGCTACCCGAATACCGATCATACCCTCCTTATTATCCTTAAAGGACACATCTTCTAAAGCTTTCAAAGTGGTTGAACGATCAATAATTCTAGTATCTCTTTCCTCGGAAAACTTAAATTCGGTAACCTCATCCAACAGATTAATATCATCGGGCGAACGCCAAAATGCCGCTATTCTTAACACTCCGTTGTCGGCATTGCTTTCCATGATTTCTTGGTGGTAAATAGTACCGTACTTATGTTTTTCTTCCTTGGGAATAGCATAGGAATTGTTCCAAAAATCCAAACCGTTTACGTCGCCATAGTTGAACCAATGCCCTGCATGGTGCTGATGATCGACACGCTCGTTGGGCCTGGGGGCAAATGGAAAACCCCTTGTAACCGTTTTACCACTTTTTGTAATCAACGGATACAAAATAGGTTTGGGGGTCTGCCCGTCATAGATGTAGCTGGTGAACGATTCTCCGTCGATTTTCACATCGACCTTCTTGTTGGCATCATCTTTTATAAAACTGACTTTTGATGATCCTTGCATTACTTCTTCAACAGTGTTTTCGGGCTTGGTATTCTTTTGCTTCTCTTTGCAAGAATACGAAAGCAACGAAAACAGTAAGCAAGAAACCCATACGTTCTTTGAAAAGTTCAACATTGGTTCTAATTAGTATTTAAAAACTTTTCCGCCGGCAAGAACATCTTGGTTCGCCTCATCGAAAGTTGCTTTCAAACCTGTTCGCAATGCTGCAGTTGTCATTATATTGGCAATCGAATGATTGTAACCAGCCTCGACCGGACCATTTGTGGTCTCGCGGCTTCGTACACATTCCATCCAATTCAACATGTGGATCGAAGTCATATTATCGGAGCCGGTATTAGCTGAAGTCACTACTTTCGGAGCATTGTCAGCAAGGCTGAAACTTGCCAATTTGTTCGGTTCCATGCCCATGGATTTTGCATGTCCTTCCGATAGACCGCCATTATCACTAACTTTATTGGTATCCAAGTTCAGCTCCCCCGCATTGGAATAATAGATTTCCTTTGTCCCCCCTGCGGAATTGGTAAATCTTGAAGAATAGGTAACCTGGAATCCTGAGCTCATATCATCAGCTGGACCGTAATCGAAAACAGCGGACATCGTATCAAAGTTTTTCCGCCCGTCTTTCCATAAATAAATACCGCCATTGGCAGCCACACTTCTCGGATGGTTCAAACCTGAGAACCAATGAACCGTATCAATTTGGTGTGACATCCATTGACCTGGAATACCGGAAGAATACGGCCAGAACAATCGATATTCCAAATATTTTCTCGGATCCCACTCGGCTGGTGGACGATTCATTTGATAGCGTTTCCAATCGGTATCCGACTCTTTTATTTCGCTTGTTAATTTAGGCAAACGCCATCTACCGGGTTGGTTCACGTTCCAGGTCATTTCGACCATAACGATATCACCGAACTTACCCGACTTTATATAATCATTGGCGGCATGATAGTTGGCCCCGCTACGTCTTTGTGATCCGATTTGAAAAACAATACCGGAATCTTTTACGGCCTTCATACCCACACGGGCATCTTCCATCGTTTCAGCAAAGGGCTTTTCACAATAAACGTCTTTTTTAGCGTTTGCAGCTTCTACGGTATGCAGAGCATGTTGAAAATCCGCTGTCGAAATAAGCACTGCATCGATTTCGTTATTATCGTACATTTCCTCATTGTTCTTCCACTGCGAGATTTTGTTGCCGATCATTTCCTTAATGTAGGCGGCACCTTCGTCCCTTCGTCTATTCCAAATATCGGATACGCCGACAAGCTCGAAATTCTGGGCCTTACTGTGTCCGTTAAAAGCAGGGATCAATGCACTTTTAGCCCTATTTGAAAATCCTGCAACACCTACTCGAACCCGGTCGTTCGCACCTACGATTTTGTTATAACTTTCAGCGCTCATAGAGTTTGCGCCTAAAATAATTCCGCTGGAGGCCAGCGTCGTCTTTTTTATAAAATTTCGTCTTGCTTTATCCATTTTCAGTTGATTTTTCAATTAAAACTCTCTTATTTTTATGCTTTTAAAGGAAACTTGGTCGCCGTGATCTTGCAGTAGAATCAGACCTTCGGGAATGCGTCCGAAATTCTCCCATTTTTCATATTTACTCTTTTCTACCAAGGCCTTGAACATTTGACTAAAGCGGTCGAACTCGACTACTTTGATCTGGTTCAACCAATGCTCGACCTGCCCACCTTTGACGACGATTCTCGCATTGTTCCATTTATCCACGCCTTTAAAATTCTTTCCTCGAGAGCTATCGGTGTTCTCGGCACGAATCAAATCGTATAAAGAGCCCACCATTCTGTTTCCATTTTTGCCTTGCTTGGCATCTGGGTGTGCCTTGTCGTCCAAGACCTGAAATTCCATTCCGATGGCAGAACCTTCTCCCTTGTTCAATTCAGAATCGACAAAATATTTAATACCACTATTGGCTCCTTCGGATATTTTAAAATCGACACTCAGTTCGAAATCGCTAAAGGAATCTTCGGTAACAATATCGCCGCCATTTCTAGATTCTGCTCCTCCGGAAGAAAGCACGCTAAGAATTCCATCTTTCATTTCCCATCCCTTATCCGGGAATTTATTCAGCTTTGCCCCTCTCCATCCGTTGGTCGTCTGTCCGTCCCATAGCAAACGCCATCCTGTTCGTTTTTCGTCATCGGTAAGATTGTTGGTCAAGTAACTGAATTCCGGTACATCTGAATCGACTTCCTTTCTAGAATTCTCAAGATCGGTAGTCTTGATCTTAATGTTTTTCCACTTTACGATTTTCCCTTCCAAACTTTTATCGCGTATACTATGTACCTGAAAGGCGATAATACCCTCAGCAGTAGTATCATCGACTAAATTCGCACATTGAATATCGTTGATCCAAGTCCGGATTTCATTTCCTATGGCCTCGATACGGTAATGGTTCCATTGGCCGGCCACAAAAGCATTTTGCCCTTTTGGGTTTCTAGAGAGCGGATACAGCCATCCGTTTCTTGCTTCGTCGTAAACCCCACCGGCCCATTTTCTAGAACTTGTCTCGATCTCGCATTGATAGCCGTGGACCCTTCCATCCATAATATCCGGCGAACTTATACTTCTGAATTGCACCCCTGAATTCAATCCGTTCTCTACAAAAACATCGAACTCTAAAATAAAGTCCGAATACTTGTTTTTGGTGGCCATAAAACTGTTGGGCGTATCCATTTTGGAAGTACCGATCAACTCTTGATCTTTGATTTCATAAGATGCGTTCCCATTCAATTGCTCGAAACTTTTCAAGTCTTTTCCATTGAACAGCATTTCCCAATTGTCTTGAGCGGATACCGAAAATCCGAAAAGCAGGGCGAAAACCAATTTCAAGCTTATAATTTTATTCATAAGTATCACATATTTAATTAGTTAATCAACATTTATTGTTTAGAAAGGTGGAAAAAAGGTTAGTAAAAATAATTTGCGTTAACGTTAACGAATGTAAAAAATATTTTTAACTTGTACTCGAATAGTTCCGGTTAATTTAAAAATAATAAGTAAGTTTCGGTTTTAGGTTACAACTACTTTGATTATTGATTATTTCAGCCCTCCATGCCGCCTTTATCGACCTTATGAATTTTGGCAAAACTATGTAAGTATGCCATTTTCTCAATACTAAATACAACCAATTTGATACAAGCCAATTTCCTTTTAGAAAATAAATATTCCGAAGAACTCTATCATGATTTCGCGAGTAAAATGCCGATTATCGATTACCACAACCATTTGCCACCTGAGCAATTGGCGACCAACAAAATCTTCGATAACATCACGCAAGTATGGATAAATGGAGACCACTACAAATGGCGCGCCATGCGTACTTTGGGAATCGATGAAAAATACATTACAGGAAACGCCACGGATAAAGAAAAATTTGAAAAGTGGGGCCATGCCGTACCTTATACAATGCGAAACCCATTGTATCACTGGACACATATGGAACTCTCAAGATATTTTGGAATAGACGAATTACTGACTCCCTCAAATTCAGCAAAAGTCTACAAAGAAACGACTGAGAAATTAAGTACCCCAGAATATAGTTGTCGAAATCTTATTTCCCAAATGAATGTGGAAATGCTATGCACAACCGAAGATCCGACCGATAATTTGGAACATCATCAAAAACTGGCTCAAAGCGATTTTTCGACCAAAGTAAGTACCGCATTTCGCCCTGATAAATCGATTCTGATTCAAAACGACGGCTATAACGATTATATAGACAGATTGGGGCAAGTCGCCGACATGGCCATTTCATCATACAACGATCTGTGCGAAGCCCTGAAAAAACGGATCCAATATTTTCATGACAACGGATGCCGGCTTTGCGACCATGGTCTGAATCAACTCTATAAAATAGACTTTACGGAAACGGAAGTTGTTTCTATTTTCAAGAAGAAAAGGGAAGGGCAAAATATTGACAATGAGGAAGCCCAAAAATTTCAAATGGCACTTCTTCGGTTCCTTTCAGAAACATATCATGAATTCGGATGGGTGCAGCAGTTTCATTTAGGAGCCCTTCGTAACAATAATAGTAGAATGCACCGAATTTTAGGTCCGGATACGGGATGGGATTCTATCGGGGACTATCAGCAAGCGGAAGGACTTTCAAAGTTTTTGAATGCCTTGGATGAAAAAGACAAATTGACCAAGACCATTATCTATAATGTCAACCCGACTTATAACGAAGTGATGGCAACCATGATCGGAAATTTCAATGATGGCAGTATCAAAGGCAAGGTTCAATGGGGATCGGGCTGGTGGTTTTTAGATCAAAAAGATGGTATGACCGACCAGTTGAACGTACTTTCAAACATGGGAATTCTAAGCACTTTTATCGGAATGCTGACCGATTCGAGAAGCTTTCTTTCCTTTCCGCGTCATGAATATTTTAGAAGGATTCTATGCAACCTTTTCGGAAGGGAAATTCAAAACGGGGAACTGCCCAATGATATCGAATGGATCGGGAAACTCGTTCAGGACATCTGCTACAATAACGCCAAGGAATATTTCGAATTCTAAGAGCCTGTTTTGAAATATGTCGTTAGAATTGTTATACCCTATTTTTGATGCAGAACGAGGCAAAATTTTCAAGCATAGCATCGCTAC
>QIJL01000190.1 GCA_003232435.1 Flavobacteriales bacterium
CCGTAGCGATGCTATGCTTGAAAATTTTGCCTCGTTCTGCATCAAAAATAGGGCATAACAATTCTAACGACATATTTCAAAACAGGCTCTAGTTATTGGCTTCAATTGTTTCGGCCTCACCTTGTTTAACTACGGGATTATCAAGTTCCAAAACCTGTTGTAACATTGGATCTTCAGAACTTTTGATTTTTGCATGTAGGTTAGCATCGAACAATTGTTCTGCAAGTGCCGCCTTCAGATAGAGTTTGATACTATCTTCAAAATCATAGAAGTTCATATTGAGGTTTCTTGAAATCGAATACTGTACGAATTCGCTGAACAAAATATCGTCTACCTTGAAATCGTTGACAAATTCCGATTTGGAGAAACCATTGTAGTCTTGACGATGACCATCGAGATGTTCAAAAATAAAGAAAGACAAAAAGCCAAGGCTGTCCATACTCTCCACTGCTTCCTCCTCGTTAGTTCCAATTGAAACGAAAACATCAGGAACTATTCCACCACCACCATAAACGACTTTGCCCTTAGGGGTCGTAAATTTTAGAGAGTCGGCAACTTTAATACTATCGGCAGAAACCATTTCCCCATTGTGATATCGCTCGGTAAATTTCTTGTAATAATCCCTATTTCCTTTTTTATAATCTCTTTGAATGCTTCTGCCTCAGCCTCACTGCGGAACCATCTCCCAAATCCATTTCTCGCTGTACGAGTCCTTTCCCAAAAGAACGTCTTCCGACAATGGTGCCAATATCATTGTCTTGCAATGCTCCCGCGATGATTTCGCTTGCCGACGCCGATCTTTCATTAATCAGAACGTAAACAGGCTTGTCTTCAAAACTACCTTCGTCTGTCGCATGAATCTTGTTGGTTTTCCCTTTTTTGTTCTTTGTGAAGAGAATCAACTTTCCTTCTTTGAGAAACTCATCGGCCATTTGCTCGGCAATCCCTAAATATCCCCCGGGATTGTCCCTAAGATCCAAGGTCAATTTTTTTGCTCCTTGCCTACTAAGTTGTTTAAGCGCCGACTTGAATTCCCTAAAGGTAGATTCGGCAAATCGATTGATTTTAATGTACCCCATATCATCGGTCAACATATAATACGACTGAACACTTTTGATGAGTACTATATCTCGCTTGACCTTGACGTTAAAAGTCTTGTCTTCATCTTTTCGATACACTTTTAAATTTACGGAGGTACCTTTCTTGCCCTTTAAGCGCCGAACGATTATATCGTTCGGCAGATTCTTTCCGAACAAAGTGTCATTGTCCGCCATTAAAATTCTATCTCCGGGCTTGATTCCTTTAAGATGACTGGGGCCTTGTGGTATGGTCCGTATCACCGCTATCGTGTCTTTGTACTTATAAAAATTCACTCCTATGCCCACGAAGTCGCCTTTCATATTTTCTGACACTTTGGTCATTTCAGCTTCTGAAATGTAAACAGAGTGCGGATCCAACTTTTCAAGAATTTGGTTGACCGTAACATCAACTATACTATCGGTATCGATTTCATCGACGTATTCATATTCGATGTAGTCAATCAACCGATTGAGTTTATCTTTTTTCGAATTGGTCGTGAAGAGTTTTTCTGGAGTGTCGGTAAAATGTAATTTTCCACCTACAAAGATACCGATGGCTAACGCCGCCGCGATCACAGTGGGCCAAATGAAACTGTTCTTGTTCATACTTTTTCTACACTTTCAATTACCGGAGTATGTTGCAATTGTACCCCTGCCTTTCGTAAAAATCTTAATCCCGAATCATCTTTGTAGGCGACTTGGTATACCACACGTTTTATGCCAGACTGATGAATCAACTTACTGCATTCGCGACAGGGCGATAATGTAATATACAGTGTAGCGGCTTCACATGATTGTGTCGAAGAAGCTACTTTGCTAATGGCATTCGCTTCGGCATGAAGCACATACCATTTGGTATGGCCCTCTTCATCCTCACAAACGTTCTCAAAACCAGTTGGTGTACCGTTGTAACCATCGGATATTATCATCCGGTCACGAACGATTATCGCACCTACCTGTTTTCTATGGCAATACGATAGTTTTCCCCATTCTTTTGCCATTCGCAAATAGGCCCTGTCGTATTTTTCCTGTTTGTCAATTTTCATCAATGCTAGTTCAAAAGCATAAGACTAAGATACCGGCTTTGCATACGCCTTACAACCAAATTCGGTTAATATTAAGCTAAATACTACCAAGGGAACGCTTGAACAAGCATCGGTATTGTAAAGAGAAACAACAAAATAGAGGCCCAAACTACAAAAAAGACCCTTTGTACTTGTAGAATGGACTGAACAAAGTAGGTTGCCAATAATACCACTGTAATAATAACAATTTGAGAAAATTCGATTCCCGTGGCAAAACCGAGCAAAGATGTCAGTTTGTCGGTTTCCTCAGCGACCAACATTCTGAAATAGTTCGAAAAGCCAAAACCGTGTATCAATCCGAAAAAAACGGCAGCTAGGATATGGAGAAAAAGAGTACGTCGACCATTTAGGGCCTTCGCATAAATGATATTGAAAACAGCTGTTAGACAAATGGTTATGGGAATCAAGAATTCAATCAAGTCCGTATCCATAACCAATATTCCGTAAACCGATAGTGCCAACGAAGTACAATGGGCAACTGTGAAAAGTGTAGCTATAAGAAGCACTGCTTTCCAGTTTTTGAATGTGAACGGAATGGTCAATGCCGCCAAGAACAATATATGGTCATAGGCCGAAAAATCGAGCACATGCCAAAACCCCAATTTTATGTAGAACCAAAAAATCTCCATATTTCCATTCTCTTTTGTGCAACCAATTTTTATTTGAAGTAAAAGTATGACGGTGAATAGAGCATCCGAAATAAATACTTTAAACTGTACTTATCCCACTATGAAATACTCATAGACCCCTTTCGGCCTGAATGGTCTCATACGCTTTTTGAACTTGTTTGAACTTTTCTTCGGCACCCTTTTTAATGGCCTCGTCTTTTGTATTTACCCTATCGGGATGGTATTTCTTCGCCATGGTACGATAGGCCTTTTTTACTTCGGTATCTGTCGCCGTTTTTTCGATTTCCAATATTTTATAAGAATTGTTGGCCGATTTGATGAACATCGCTTTGATACTTTCAAAATCGCGCAGACTGACCCTAAGGTAACCAGCAATTTCCCTGATTTTATTTACTTCAGGACTGCTGACGTTACCATCGGCCTGGGCGATACCGAATAAAAAGTGCAACAATTGCAGGCGCACTTCATAACGGGTACGTTGGGTCATAAAAGCACAAATACGTTGGGCCGAGATTTCCCTTTTCTTGATGATCTCATTGAATGTCCTGAAAATTGCGTTGGCTTTTTCCTTTCCATAGGTGCTCACAAAATACTGTCGCACATAGTCCATTTCGTTTTGGCTGACCTGACCATCAGCCTTGATTACTATTGAACAAAGGGACAAGAGATTCAGCTCAAAATCAGCTGGGGAAACACTTTGACGGGTCATATCTCGAAAAACGGATCGCGCTCCACCTCCACCAGAACTAAAATTATCTATAAAGCTGCCCAAAAGAAACCCTAATATCGCTCCAGGAAACCTAAATAATGAGTACCCCAGTATGGCCGCAAACCATTTGATCATATCAATATGGAATTTCGCCAAAGATAGGCTCCCTCCGGCTCCCCCACAAGGGAAGGGCGAATAAGCTCAATGAAACGTTAAGGTCTTCGCGTAAAATGCGGCAAAAGCAGTATCTTTGACTTTGCTTACTAAAAAAAGAAAACTATGTATCCTGCAGAATTAGTAAAACCTATGAGAGAAGATCTGGTTTCAGCCGGATTCGAAGAATTATATACGGCCGAAGCGGTCGAAAACGCAATAAATCAAGATGGCACCACTTTAGTCGTCGTAAACTCAGTTTGCGGTTGTGCAGCTGCAAATGCGAGGCCCGGAGCAAAAATCAGTCTTGAGAACGCTAAAAAACCCGGTAGCCTTGTTACCGTTTTCGCAGGTGTAGATACCGAGGCAGTCGATATGGCCAGAAGTATGATGGTGCCGTTCCCTCCATCTTCACCGAGCATGGCATTGTTCAAAAATGGCGAATTGGTACATATGATCGAGCGCCATCACATTGAAGGTCGGCCAGCGGAAATGATCGCAGAAAATTTAATGGAAGCCTATAACGAATTCTGTTAGGAGCTCCTCCCTGGCCCTCCCCTTAAGGGAAGGACAAAAAAACTTTCCTTAGAAAAACAAAAAAAGATTGAAATTTAATCTTGTGATAAGACCTGTCAGGTTTTGAAAACCTGACAGGTCTCATTATTTTTGGGTATGCAAAAAATGCTGGCCTTCCTATTAACGCCTATTTTCTTTTTTTTCTTCGGATTGACGCTCTTGGTCTTTCATCCGATCCAGTGGTTTTGCCATAAAGTTTTAGGATATAACTCCCACGGATTCTCAGTCGCTTTGATGAATCTCTGCCTCATGCGATGCACAAATATTTTAGGCACGCACTATACCTTTGACAATTCTCAGAACATTCCCGCCGACCGACCGTTGATAATCGTGGCAAACCATCAGAGCATGTTCGACATACCGCCGATAATTTGGCACATGCGAAAGTACCACCCCAAATTTGTCAGTAAAAAAGAATTGGGCAAGGGTATACCCAGTGTCTCTTACAATTTGAGACACGCTGGTTCGGCACTTATCGACAGAAAGGATAACAAACAGGCCTTGACCGAAATCGGCAAACTTGGCCGTTATATCGAGAAGCACAAGCGCAGTGCCGTAATATTTCCTGAAGGAACTCGAAGTAGAAATGGCCAACCGAAGAAATTTCAACCAACGGGGCTCAAAATATTGATAAAAACGGCACCTTCTGCCTTGGTTGTCCCGATCAGCATCAACAATTCATGGAAACTGTTGCGATACGGAAAATTTCCGATGGGCATAGGTAGTCACTTAAAATTTCTTGTCCATCCTCCTTTGGAAAGATCAGGAACTCCCGAAGAATTTATTGCCCAAATCGAAAATCAGATTATTTCAGGAATCGAACCTATCACAAATAGCAACTAAAAATGACCGATTCAGAAAGAATAGAAGAAACTATCAAATTTGTCAAGGAAACGTTGAAAGATGCCGAAGGCGGACACGATTGGTTTCACATTCAAAGAGTCTATAACAATGCAATGCTGATTGCGAAAGATGAAAAAGTGGATATTCTTGTTGTTGGTCTTGGAGCGTTGTTGCATGATATCGCCGATGCAAAATTCAATAATGGTGACGAGACGATTGCCCCAAAAATCACCAAGCAATTTTTGAAATCGCTTAAGATCGATCACAGAATAATCGATCACGTTGTGCGCATTATCGAAAACAGTTCTTTTAAGAATAGTCTTGACAAAACAAAGAAGAAGTTTTTCTCAAACGAGCTACAGGTCGTTCAAGATGCCGACCGACTTGACGCTATCGGTGCCATCGGTATTGCCCGGGCTTTTAATTACGGTGGATTCAAAAACAGAAAGCTCTATGATCCAGACGTAGCACCGAACTTGAATATGACCAAAGAAGAATACAAAAGGTCTACTACACCGACCATAAACCATTTTTATGAAAAACTACTTTTACTAAAGGACACTTTGAAAACCAAAACCGGAAAAAAACTTGCCGAAAAAAGACATCGATTCATGATGGACTACCTCGAACAATTTTTTGGTGAGTGGAATGGTCGACCAGAATTTTGAACCCTGAGAATTTTCTGATTTTTCGTACCTTACTGGCTTAACAAGTGTTAAGTTGAGCTAAAACCTACGTATAATCCAATGCGTCTTTTGCGACATCCCGTCGTTAAAAAATAATTCCGTAGCTACGGCTATGCAATGATTTTTTG
>QIJL01000494.1 GCA_003232435.1 Flavobacteriales bacterium
TGTCAGCTATACTCGTGCTAAATAGAAATTCGGGAGAATCAAGGCAGGGATTTTTTCTCATACCAAGGCAAAATTTTTCGGCATAGCCTTAACTACGGCGAAAAATTTTAACGAAGGTATGGGGAAAAAGACCAAGTAGAGATTTCGGATTTCTATTTGGCAGGAGTATATTACAGGTATTTTCCAAGAATATCGGAACTGGAACACCTTTTGCTTTCCTGAATATACTCCTGCCAAATGGAAATTCGGGAGAATCTAGGCAGGGGTTTTTTCTCATACCAAGGCAAAATTTTTCGGCATAGCCTCAGCTACGGCGATAAATTTTAACGAAGGTATGGGGGGAAATACCAAGTAGAAATTTCGGGTTTCCATTTGGCAGGAGTATACATTAACTTTTCAGGAATTGGTCTGCAATTTTTGGGTGGTTCGGAAATAACAAGAAGTGACTATGAGTTTTTTAAATTCCATCATAAAAACGTTCGTTGGCGACAAGTCGAAAAAAGATGTCAAAGAACTACAACCCCTACTCAATAAAATTAAATCGCACGAGCAGGCCATCGAAGGTCTTAGTTTAGATGAACTTCGAAATAAAACCTCCGAATTCAAGGCCCAAGTAAAGGAAAGCTATGCGAGCGAGACCGAAAAAATAGAAACACTTCAAGAAGAGGTTCAGGCTTCTACCGATATCGACAAAAACGAGGATATCTATGTTGAAATCGATAAGCTAAAGGATGAAATCTATAAGATTTCGGAGGATACGTTAAATGATATTCTTCCGGAAGCTTATGCGGTAGTAAAGGAAACTGCCAAGCGCTTTGTAGCCAATGAAACATTGACCGTAAAGGCTACGGAATACGATCGAGAACTTTCCGGAAGCAAAGAATATGTCACTCTTGATGGAGACGATGCTGTTTGGCTGAATTCTTGGGATGCGGCCGGTAAGGAGGTCACTTGGGATATGGTGCACTACGATGTGCAATTGATCGGCGGTATCGCAATGCACCAAGGAAAGATTGCCGAGATGCACACAGGGGAAGGTAAAACCTTGGTGGCGACATTGCCCTTATATCTAAATGCCCTCACTGGAAACGGTACACATTTGGTTACAGTGAACGATTATCTGGCTAAACGAGATAGTGCTTGGATGGCTCCGATTTTCGAATTCCACGGATTGTCAGTTGATTGTATCGATTACCATAGACCAAACTCAGATGGCAGGCGTGCTGCCTACAATGCTGATGTCACCTATGGTACGAACAATGAATTCGGTTTTGACTACCTACGTGACAATATGGCCCATACGCCAAAAGATTTGGTACAAAGGCCCCATAATTTTGCAATTGTCGATGAGGTGGATTCTGTTTTGGTAGATGATGCAAGAACGCCATTGATTATTTCCGGTCCGGTACCGGAAGGTGAACGTCACGAATTCAACGAACTGAAGCCAAAAATTTCTGAAATCGTCCAAAAACAAAGGCAATACCTGACCGCTGTTCTGGCCGAGGCTAAAAAGAAAATTACAGAGGGAGACACGAAAGAAGGTGGGTTTCTATTATTTCGAGTTCACCGCGGACTTCCAAAGAACAAAGCCCTAATCAAGTTCTTGAGCGAGGAAGGCATCAAGCAATTATTGCAGAAAACCGAGAATTACTACATGCAAGACAACAACCGTGAAATGCCGGTTGTCGATGAAGAATTGTTATTCGTCATCGAAGAAAAGAACAATCAAATCGAGTTGACCGACAAGGGTATCGAATATATTTCAGGAGATAGCCAAGACAAAGATTTCTTCGTTATGCCCGATATCGGCGGTGAAATCGCCAAGATTGAAAACCAGAATCTTGAAATCGAAAAAGAAGCCGAACTCAAGGAACAACTGTTCAAAGATTTCGGTGTGAAAAGTGAGCGCATACATACCATGCGACAACTTTTAAAAGCCTATACCCTATTCGAGAAAGATGTCGAATATGTCGTGATGGAGAATAAGGTGATGATCGTTGACGAACAAACGGGTCGTATCATGGACGGGCGTCGATACTCAGATGGACTTCACCAGGCCATAGAAGCAAAAGAGAATGTAAAAATCGAGGCATTGACCCAAACATTCGCCACCGTTACTTTACAGAATTACTTTAGAATGTACCGCAAACTTTCCGGTATGACCGGTACTGCAATTACCGAGGCGGGCGAATTCTGGGAAATCTATAAGTTGGATGTAATGGAAATTCCCACCAACCGACCCATTGCACGTGACGATAGAAACGATTTGATCTATAAGACGAAGCGTGAAAAGTACAATGCGATCATCGACGAGGTTACCAAACTTTCCCAAGAAGGAAGACCTGTTTTAATCGGTACGACCTCTGTTGAGATTTCTGAGTTACTATCGCGTATGTTGGGTATTCGTAAGGTCGAACACAACGTATTGAACGCAAAATTGCACAAGAAGGAAGCAGATGTAGTCGCCGAAGCCGGTAATGCGGGTATCGTGACCATAGCCACCAATATGGCCGGTCGTGGTACCGACATCAAACTATCCGATGAAGTAAAAAAAGTAGGTGGACTCGCCATTGTAGGTACCGAACGCCATGATTCACGTCGTGTCGACAGGCAGTTACGTGGTCGTTCAGGGCGTCAGGGAGATCCAGGAAGCTCGCAATTCTACGTTTCGTTGGAAGATAATCTGATGCGCCTATTCGGTTCGGATCGTGTCGCCAAGATGATGGATAAAATGGGCCTCGAAGAAGGAGAGGTCATTCAACATTCGATGATGACCAAATCTATCGAACGTGCGCAGAAAAAAGTCGAGGAAAATAACTTTGGCGTTCGTAAACGTCTGTTGGAATATGATGATGTAATGAACGCGCAGCGTGAAGTCGTTTATAAAAGAAGGCGACACGCACTTCAAGGTGAACGTTTAAAAGTTGACATCGCGAACATGGTCTACGATACCTGTGAGGTAATCTCAGACACCAATAAAGCGGCAAATGATTTCAAGAACTTTGAGTTCGAATTGATTAAGTATTTTTCGATTACCTCTCCCATTTCTGAAGAGGAATTTGCCAAAATGGGCTTTCAAGAAATTGCCAATGCAGTTTACAAAACGAGCTACGAACACTATCAAAGTAAGATGGAGCGTAATGCTGCCACAGCATTCCCGGTCATCAAAAAAGTGTATGAAGACAATGCCAATAAGTTTGAACGTATTGTAGTCCCCTTTACCGATGGCATCAAAACTTTGAACGTTGTTACGAATCTTCAAGAAGCATACGACAGTGACGGAAAACAACTGGTAACCGATTTTGAAAAGAACATCACCTTGGCCATCGTCGATGATGCTTGGAAGACGCATTTACGTAAAATGGACGAATTGAAACAATCCGTTCAGTTAGCGGTTCATGAACAAAAAGACCCCTTATTGATCTATAAGTTCGAGGCGTTTGAATTGTTCAAGGCGATGATCGAAAAAGTGAACAAAGAGGTAGTTTCCTTCTTGTTCAAAGGCGAATTGCCAAGTGGCAATCCTAATGAAATTCAAGAGGCGGGACAAGTTCGTCGACCAAAAGAAAATGTTCGAACTTCCAAAGAAGAAATTCCTAATAGTGATGAATTGGCCGCTAGAAATCGCACTGTGGGGCAAAATCAAGGCCAGCGCCGGCAGGTGACTGAAACCATCGTTCGTGAGACTCGTAAAATTGGTCGTAACGAACGAGTGACGATAAAGAACATCATGTCTGGAGAGAGCAAAACCGTAAAGTACAAACAAGCGGAACCTTTGATCGATAAAGGTGAGTGGGTCTTGACGGAGGATTAATATTTGAAAAAAAAGGCGACTCTTTTTGGCCGCCTTTTTTTTTGGCGCAAAATTCAATATATTGAACTCGTTTAAGAGAACGAATTTAAAATATTGAAAATGACAACATCCCGTAGAAAATTTATTACTTCAATTAGTATGTTGACCGCAAGTTCGGCAATGCCCATTCACGCCTTTGATTTTGGAAAAGAAGAAAAGCTAAAAGTCGCCCTTGTCGGTACTGGAATTCGCGGATCAAGTTTCTGGGGGAAAAGATTGCTCGAAGAGTATACCGCTATTTTAGAATTCGTTGGACTCTGCGATATCAATCCTGGACGATTGGAATTCGCCAAAGGTTTTATCGGGGCCGAATGCGAGACCTTTTCAGATTTTGAGGAAATGGTCAAAAAAACAAAACCCGAACTAGTAATCGTTACCACAAAAGATTCTACCCACCACGAATTTATTATCAAAGGTCTGGAAATGGGCTGCGACGTGCTCACCGAAAAACCCCTGACCACTGACGAAACAAAATGTCAGGCCATTTTGGACGCCGAAAAGAAATCGGATAAAAAACTAATCGTTGGTTTCAACTACAGATGGAGTCCGTATGCCACCAAAATAAAAGAGTTGTTGCAAAATAAGAGCATAGGTAAATTGACTTCCGTCGATTTTCATTGGTATTTGAACACTTATCACGGTGCCTCGTATTTCCGTCGCTGGCATGGACAAATGGAGAGTGGCGGATCACTCTGGGTCCATAAGGCCACCCACCATTTCGATTTGTTGAACTGGTGGATCGATTCGGATCCTGATGAGGTTTTTGCTTACGGCGATTTAGAACATTATGGTAAAAACGGACCCTTCCGTGGGGCAAATTGCAGAAGCTGTGAACATAAAAACGATTGTGACTATTATTGGGATATCACAAAAGACGAGCACTCCATGAACCTATATGCGAACCATGAAAAGCACGATGGCTACATACGTGACAATTGTCTGTTCAGGGAAGAAATCGATATCTATGATAAAATGTCGGCTCAAGTAAAATATAAAGACAATACCGTCCTGAATTATTCATTGACCACCTACTCGCCAATTGAAGGTTGGCGGGTCGCTTTCAATGGCACCGAAGGTCGTATCGAGGCCTGGCTAGACATCCCGTATACGAAAAAAATGGAGGTGGATCAAGAAGAGCTCCATAAAGCGGAAATGGAACAATCAGGTGAGACGTTATTTGATATCGAACCCATTATCGTGCATAAATTATGGAGCGATTTCGAGACCGTGGATGTCAAGACTACAAGGGCAGGCCATGGTGGTGGCGATAAAAAACTGCAAGACTCAATGTTCAAGAATACAGGGGTCGAAGATCCTTTCGAAAGACCTGCCGGACTTCGAGATGGAGCTATGTCGGTATTGATCGGCATTGCTGCCAGAAGAAGTATCGAAGGCGGCAAAGCGATTAAAATCGGTGATCTTACCGACCTAGAACCGCAAGTAAAAAGAACATAAATAACGAAAAGAACAACTAGTAGAGCGTTTTTTAATTAGTATTACATAAAATTTATTTTGGATTTTTTCTTTGAACTAAGCAAAATTCTTTAGCATAGCAGTAGCTACGGTCAATAATTTTAATGCAGTACAAAGGAAAAAGACAAATAAATTTGTAATGATAATTAGGAAACGCTCTATTAGGGGCCGACCAAAATTTTAAATGATTTTCAGGGATTTATAATAAAACATAGTTAGCTTTACTCTTCCGAACACCCCATAACGACTGCAATCTGTCGTCGACTAGATATAATTCAGCCCGAACGGAAAACAAATCTACCATGGAAGAAGAAAAAAAAGTACAAGACCGATTAGCGAACCAGGCGCGCTTAACGCTGAAAGTATGTTATTTTACCTCCTTTTTTTCACTCCTTTTCGGTTCGTTGTGCTATTTTGCCCTTGATATAAAAGAGGTTATTCCCTATGTATTTATCACTTTTGGTGTTTTGAATTTAGTCAACACCTTGCTGTTCCGGTATCATAAAAAGCTTATAATCACTTACAATATCGTGTCGATAATGACCCTCACGGGAGCTACCGTGATTACCCTTTATAGCGGCGGAATCAACAGTCCGTTTATATTTGTGTTGGCACTTATCGTCGTGGCAGGGTACGTTTCTACAAAATCCTATGGTTCGCTGTACCTTAATCTCAACCTCTTGATCATTGTGCTGATCTATTCTCAGAGCATTACCGATTACAGCTTTACAACGAATGTTATACCCGAGCAGTCAAGAAATCTATTTGCCTTGGTCAGTGTACTTTTCTCGGTCTATTTGATAGGAGGGGTTTTTGGAAAAAATTTACTGCATGCCCACCACAATCTATATAAGAGTAAAAAGGAAATCGAAAACCGTATTCATGAAAAGGAAACACTTTTAAAGGAAATTCATCACAGGGTAAAGAATAATCTTCAGACGGTTTCCAGCCTTTTGAGCTTACAGTCTCGAAATATTGAGGATGCCGAAATGAAAAGCCTGATCAAGAGTAGCCAAAACCGTGTCATCTCAATGGCCATGGTTCATGAAATGCTGTATATGCGCGATGACCTTTCGAAAATCGAATACAAATCGTATGTCAAGGAGCTGAGCGAATATTTGATACGTTCCCTAAAAGGAACAGAGAACAATATCAAGCTGAAATTGAATATCGAGGATGTAAAATTAGGCATCGATACGGCAATTCCTCTAGGGTTGTTGATTAACGAAGCCATCACCAATGCCCTGAAATACGGAATCAAAGATGACGCAGAGGGAGAAATAAATATTGAGTTGAAAAAGGAGAATTATCGTGATTATGTTCTCAATATAGGAGATGACGGAGTCGGAATTCCCGAAGAGGTCACCTATAAGAATACCAAATCACTCGGACTCAAATTGATTAACAACCTCACCCGTCAATTGAGAGGGACAATCACTCGGGATTACTCGAAAAAAGGTACGAATTACGTGGTCCGCTTCAGAGAAATAAGACAAAAATTACATTCGGTAGCATAAGGGTTTCGCTCCATTTTCTTATCTTCAAAACTTATTCTTACTTAAGAAAACACTGCTCAGAGGCGAGGTTTCCTTCCTAAATGTCATCTTGGGCGCAGTCGAAGGAAAGTAGGGATTAAGGGAACCCGCCTGAACGGAACGGGCAGGGTGTATCGACTAAGTGTAAAACCAAATAATGAGAGAAAAGATCATAGCGGCATACGAAGATCTAGCGGATAACTATAACGCCATGATCGACCATAAACCGCATAATGCCTATTATGACCGTCCTAATACATTGGCACTTATCGAATCGCCTAAAGGAAAGTCCATTTTGGATGCCGCATGCGGACCGGGAAAATATGCCGAAATACTTTTGGAACAAGGTGCTGAAGTAAGCGGTTTTGATATCAGCCCCAAAATGGTAGTTTGGGCAAAGGAGCGTAATGAATCAAAGGGGAATTTCTTTGTTCATGATCTGTCGAATCCGTTGGAGATGTTTGAAGATGCTTCTTTTGATATCGTCTTATGTGCATTGGCCATGCATTATTTGGAAGATTGGAACAGCACCGTTCAAGAATTTTGCCGTGTTCTAAAACCGAACGGAGCTTTGGTAATTTCCATCGAACATCCTTTTTTTGAGCATTTGTATTTTAAATCGGAAAAGTATTTTGAGGTAGAAGCGGTAAAGGCAACATGGAGGGGTTTCGGAAAAGCTGTCGAAGTAAACAGTTACCGAAGACCCTTGCATGAGTGTTTGAGCCCTTTGACCGAAAACGGATTTTATATTGACAAACTCGTAGAACCAAAACCCGTAGCCGAATTCGAAAAACTAGACCCAAGGCATTTTAAGGAATTGAATGAATTCCCTTCCTTTTTGTGCATTCGGGCAATTAAAAAACCATCCACCCAAGAATCCCAAATATGAAAAAACTAACTATCCTTTTCGCAATTGCCCTGCTAACGGTATTTACCCTCCATTCCCAATCCGCCGAAGGCGACGGCCCACATTCGCAATTGATTATCCGAGGCGTGATGTTGATTAACGGTAACGGAGCACCGCCACAAGGCCCGATTGACATCGTTGTGGAAAACAACATCATCAAGAAAATACAAGTCGTGGGTTATGATGGAGTGCCGATCGACAATTCCGAAAGACCGCAGCTCAAGGCCGGCGGTAAGGAACTCGATTGCAATGGTATGTACCTGCTTCCCGGTTTTGTTGATATGCACGCCCATATTGGTGGTGTAAATCAAGGTGCGGAACCCGATTATGTTTTTAAACTTTGGATGGCCCACGGCGTAACCACCGCCCGTGAAGTAGGTGGTAGAAGTATCGACTGGTCTTTGGACCTGAAGCGTAAAAGTGCCCGAAACGAAATCGTAGCACCCCGCCTTTATACCTATACTGGCTTCGGACAAACCGGCAAGAATTTCAATCCTTTGAACGATATTCCGATTTCTACTCCCGAGCAAGCGCGAACTTGGGTTCGCGCCAACGCCAAAGGGGGAGCTGATGGTATTAAGTTTTTCGGCGCCGAGCCAGAGATTATGGCCGCCGCTTTGGACGAAAATAAAAAATTGGGATTAGGCTCGGCATGCCACCATGCACAATTGAGTGTCGCCCGTTGGAATGTTATGCATTCCGCTCGTGCGGGATTGACCAGTATGGAACATTGGTACGGACTACCGGAAGCACTTTTCGATGATCGAACAGTGCAGAATTATCCGTTGGACTATAACTACCAGAACGAGCAGCATCGCTTCGAGAATGCCGGAAAATTGTGGGCGCAGGCCGCCGAGCCCTATTCCGAGCATTGGGAAAATGTGATGACCGAATTGCTGGAACTCGATTTTACCCTCGACCCGACTTTTAATATTTACGAGGCCAGTCGTGATCTGCAGCGTGCTCGTCGTGCGGAGTGGCATGAAGAATATACCATGCCTTCGCTTTGGGAATTCTACCAACCAAGTAAAATTTCCCACGGAAGTTACTGGCATGATTGGGGCACCGAGCAAGAAGTCGCTTGGCGCGAGAACTTTCAATTGTGGATGAAATTTATCAACGAATACAAAAACCGAGGTGGTCGTGTAACTGCAGGTTCCGACTCCGGCTTTATATTTCAGCTTTACGGATTCGCCTTCATCCGGGAATTGGAATTGCTCCGCGAAGCGGGATTCCACCCGT
>QIJL01000582.1 GCA_003232435.1 Flavobacteriales bacterium
TTTGTCGGCAGGTAATAATTCTGGAAGAATTTAGTAAAAACGGACTCACCATGTTTACGACCATAGAAGCGCCAACCAAGAGTAGACTCTAACTCATTAATCGCCTTAGCTTTATCATAAGCCATATAGTTTAAAGGCCGAAGTATACGCATTCCCTTCACAAAAGGAAACCACAGATAGTATTCAAAAAAGCTGATCATTGAGTAGGTATCTAGGTTCCCACTGCCATATTTTTTATGGATAGCACGTAAATTTATGGCATCCATTGCACTGCCATGCCAAGCTTGGGGGAAAATAGACTCAGTCGCAATATTCCCACCACTCAGGATATATTTTATGCTATTTCGGGTGGCAAAGTGATAGAGACTGGCAAAAAAAACATGATCTTGTGGAACATCCTGATTAGCAACTGCAGCTTTTAAATAGGAAAGCTGCAGATCTCTCATCTCTCCCCAATCAACCACATGTGTGTGAAGGTCATAATTACAATGTTTAACAATGGATTCTATGTTCGCTACGGCAAGCTCACTATTCCACCCCGCATCAACATGCACGACCAACGGCCGCAAACCCCATTCGTTTGCTTTTAGCGCAAGGTAGGAACTGTCGGCACCACCACTCAGACCAAGAATACAATCATATGACCGACCCGATCCGGCAACTTTGATTCGCTCAATAATACGTTTTAGCCTGCGTGCTCCCTCTCCATTGGGGAACCAGTTCGTTCTGGTAACTTCATAAAATTCACGACAGTGGTTACAAATACCCCCCTCTTCAAAGGTTATTTGCGGGTCTGTCGTGTCCATCACGCAACGTGTACATATATGGTAATTTTCAGACATTTTCAAGCATCCAGTAAGGCAGTTAATTCGTTATATTTCGGGTAAGTAATCAATACCGCACGATGAGGGCCATAGTAGACAAAAAAAGCACCTGCGGCAACTGCACTGGCCCCGGCGTTCACGGCGGCCTTAATATCTGCAAGGCTACCTACACCGCCTACTGCAATCAAGGGGACAGAGCAGGCGGACGCCGCCTTCTCAATTAAGGTCACGTCCATTCCGTTCAGCGTGCCATCCCTGTCCACTGCGTTCACAAGGACTTCTCCTGCACCAGCGGATACCGCCTTTTTCAAAAAATAAAGCCAGTCCTGATTGAGTGCCTTGGCGGAAGCAGAAGAATAGAGCTTGTATTGGCCGAATATGTTCTTCTTGACGTCTATAGAAACGACAACACTTTGGTTGCCATACTGGGAAGCGATTTTTGTTATCAGATCCAGGTTATACGAGGCAGCGGTCTGTATCACAATTTTTTCCACGCCTACGGCGTACAAGCGCCTTGCCTGATCAATTGACGTAATGCCTCCACCATAACACAGCGGCATAAAGCACTCCCCTGCAAACTGTGCAATCAGGTCGTAGTTCGGCTCGTATTTTTTCTTGCTGGCTTCAATATCAAGCACCATCAACTCATCCACTTCTTTTTCGTTAAAGATACGGATTGCATTGATCGGGTCGCCCACGTATTGCGGATTCTTAAACTTTTGGGTTTTGACTAAGCCGCTATTTCGGAGCAGAAGGCAAGGAATAACACGGTGCTTCAGCATTTTATAATTCTACGAACCGCTTGATTAATGCCATGCCGAAACGATGACTTTTTTCCGGATGGAACTGCACGCCAAAAATATTATCTCTGCAATATGCGGAAGTAAAGGTGTCGCCATGTTCGGTTGTTGCCAGAACATCCTCCTCATTTGCACACACCGCATGATAAGAATGAGTGAAGTAGAATCGCTGCTCACTGCCATTATTTGGAATTAAGATATTCTTTTTAACTACATTGAGATGATTCCAACCGACGTGTGGCACACGAAGAGGTGAGTTGCCTTCGAAGGAAAACCGCTTAAACTCGGCATCAATCAGACCAAGCCCCTTCATCTTTCCTTCTTCACTTCGATTGCTCAAAAGTTGCATGCCAAGACAAATTCCCAAAATAAGAACTCGCTTTTCCAAAACAAGTTTTTGCAAATGTGGGACAAAGACCTTTAGATTTTTTAAACCAGCATCGAAAGATCCGACACCGGGTATAATGATTCTTGACTTATCATTGAGGTCAAAGGGATTTGAGACCACATTGGCAATCGCACCGACTTTCCTGACCATATTTGTGACTGACTGGATATTTCCCATTCCGTAATCAAGAACATTAACCTTGTTTTTTTTCAATTGCATATCAGGAAAACCTATAGCTTAGTTTTTTAGAGGAAACGACAAAAAGAAGAAATAGAATATATAGTACCTCGGCTTCATCTTCTGCTACTCCTCTTTATTTAATTCGCAGAAGACTCTTAAAAACACGTTTTTATTATCCAGTTAATAGGGTTCACCTCAGCTTACCAATTATCATGTCTGTTTTTTTAGTTGAAACATTTTGGTAGATCTTCCAAGAGACAATTGATTCTTTTTTTGTGGAAATAATAAGTATGTAAAAAAAATTAATACCCATGAACTACGAAGCCCACCAGTAAAACTATTAATTATCCAAAAATATAAAGACAATAGAAAAATCATTTTTTCTTCTTGGCTATTACCATAAATCGACTTTAGTTTTAACTTCCGAATTGACAGCATATATACAATAGGAATGAAGAATATAACACAACCAATAACCCCGTGCTCAGCTAGCAGTTCAAGAAAAATATTGTGTGGATACATTCCCACGCTATCACTTCCAATAAAGACAGGAAAGCTATTAATTCCACCCCCAAACAAAAATGTTGATGAGTTGTACAGAAAAAGTTCTATCGCTTTAGTAAAAAGAAATATTCTCATTGAAGAATCCCCCTTTTCAAAAAGTACCAAGATCCTTTGTAAGGTTGTCGCATTACCAATAAAGGATACAATCCTATTTGAGAACAATATTAAGGTTAATACAATAGTAACGGTAAGAAACAGAGACAAGGACAATTTTTTTATTGTAAAAAATCCGGGTTTTAGGCCCGTAATCGCATAGAATATAAGGACAAATACTGATGCCATGAGGCCGGTTCGACCGCCAACAATAACCATCATCAGCACAGAACATAGGAATAAAATTATTAACAAAAATTTAATTATCATCCAATTTGATCTAGTGAACTTATAGACACTTAAAATAACAAACATGCCAAGATAAGTATTTATATTTTGATAAAAACCGCCTTCCGACTTGAGATTAATAAAAATATTTTTAAATCCCTCACCGGACACGGTATTTCCGCTTAAAAAGCTGTAGAGAGAAAAGACGACATAGAAAAAAGAAAACCAGAAGAGTAATTCAATAACACTTCTTTTCTTGTTTCTACAAGAAAGAGAAAGAAGAACGAAAAACATATTTACTACTGAAATCGTCCGGATATAAAAAAAATCATCATCATTTAATAAATTCCCTGTATATGCAAATCTCACTAGTGCATATACAGGGAATAGCGCAGATAAAGAAAAAAGAAAAAAGGTATTTTTATTAAATTTCCATTTAAAGAAAAATTTAAAGATTAAAAGTACTAAAGCACATAGTGCAACAAGGCTAAAACCGATTCTCTTATCTAAATTAAAATAGTTGAAGAAATATAAAAGTGGTATGTAAGAAAAATACAAAGTAGAAAAAACTGAAAGGAAGACAAGGACTCCATCAATTCTTCTAACACTGAAAATTAAATTTCTATTTAGTTTTCTGATTGTAGAATTTTCTTGCATCGCCTACCTCTAAGAAGAGTACTCTAAGGCTGACACAGTGAGTTGTCTTTTATAAGTGAAATTCTGAGTCATTGTCATGCTGCCTTTGGTAGTCTGGACGGCAAGTCATAATCAACCTGATCGGGCGTCATTCTATTCAGACTGACATGCCGCCTGTCTTGATTATAAAATAACAAGCAAATCCCAATATTCTTCTTTGCCTGTGCCACTGAATCATAAACCTTCAGGTAAACTTCCTCGTATTTCAGGCTACACCAGAGACAGAGACGCTCTCGATAAAGACGTTATATAAGCAGGTCGTAGATTAGACGACACTATCCGTGGCCGAGATGTAGTTCAGGTTTGGATCCCGAAAGAAACCTTTGATTACCTCGACCTGTTTTTGAAGTCGCAACATAAAACGCTGCGCAGCTTTCTTAAATTGATCAGGCCCAGTGATATATGTCTTTCCAATATTGTGCCGCTTGAGCCAATTCCAAACCCATTCATCTGGATTCAGGTGAGGCGAGTATGGCGGAAGAATAAATAACTTCAATTTCCCTTCGGTCGTATCCACATAATCTCGCACTTTTTTTGATTTGTGCACAGCATGTCCATCCAGTATCAGAAAAATCGGATGGCCTATTTTGTAGGTCAAGCGTTTCAGAAATTCTATGAATTTCTCGCTGTTCATTCTTCCCTCAAACGTCATGAACCTCAGATGCCCCTTTGGACTCACAGCGGAGATCATGTTGATTCCAAACCGTGCTCCACTTGTTTTTACGACGGGTGTTTTTCCGACAGGAGCCCATGTTGTACCGCTATGATAATCTGAACGGAAACCTGCCTCACCTCCGAAATAGATCTGCGCTTTGTGTTTTTTTGCGTGTTTCTGGATTTCTGGATAAATCGTTGTACGCCAGGCCTCGACCTTCGCTTCATCTCTTTGATAGGCCCGCCGCAAGGGCTTCTGGGGGGACAATCCGAGCTTATGCAGCAGCCGTCCAACGGAGACATCGCTTACCTCTACCTTGAATTTATCTCGAATCACATCGCGAACGATCCCTCGCGTCCAGAGTGCAAACTCAAACTTCAACTGACTTGGGTTTTTCAATGTGATGAGTTGGTACAGTGCTTGTAGATGAGTGCCATTGAGCTTCGATTCCCGTCCTTTGACCTTGTTTTCTTTGAGCGCTTCGAAACCACCTTCGCGATATAAAGAGAGCCACTTATAAATAAGACTACGATGAAATCCGAGAGCTTTGATCACATCCTCCGGACTGACTCCCGATTCAACTCGTTTCACCGCCCGAATTCGGATTTCGGCTAAAGTCGATCTACTGAGTTTTCTTCCGTCTAATTTTTCCATGACGGTGTTATATCATGTCGCCTAATCAATGTACATATTAGTATATCCAACGAGCCTGTAGAAAAACCCCAATGAGAGGTCTAGCATTCTCGGGTTTTATTCGATTTTTTCTAAAAATCCGCTATGATTTCTCTTTCAAAAACCTTCTTTCTGAATTCTCATTCCTTATACCTCAATCACGCGCTAAAAGCTTCCTTTGATCGTTTTTGTGCCCTTCTCTCTGCTTTTAGGCCG
>QIJL01000396.1 GCA_003232435.1 Flavobacteriales bacterium
TCTTCTCCGCCCGGTAGGCGCGCAGGATCAGGTCGAGAAAGGCCGCTTCTTTTTCTTCCAACTGCCTCTGCTGTTCCGCCTCGCGCAGGTTCGGGTTTACGCCGATGTAATGCTGCCGCTCGTACTTGCCCAGGTTGAGGATTTCAAAGGCGCGGTAGTCCTTGCCCTCAGCCTTGAGTTGTCGCTGGACGCCGATCATCCGCTTACGCGTCGTGTGAATGGCAAACTTGCCCAGGTCGCTGAGGATCCACTTACGCCCCAACTTCTCGGCCACAGCCGCTGTCGTGCCGGAGCCGCCGAATAAGTCGGCTACAAGGTCGCCTTCGTTGCTGCTGGCTAAAATAATTCGTTCGAGCAGGGATTCGGGTTTTTGAGTCATGTAGTTCTGATACTCGTCGGCCATCGAATTTATCACATCAATGTCGTCCCAAAAGTCAGAGATATAGACTCCCTTGGCCTCTGATTCGTAGTACTTAAGGCGAGGCGTTCCACCTTCTTTGGCAGGCCAATAAATTAGACCTTGGGCATCTAATTCATCAAGTACCTTTGGATTCTTGAGCCAGTGCATACCATTTTTGCCGAGCCTGTTTGGGTCAATACCTCTCCAGACAGCTCCAGTTTCTCCGTTAGAGCGTCCACTCGCCAAAATGGGAACCGGTTGAAATACGCCACGGTCGTCTTTTTGAGAATAATGCTTTTTTGAGGACTCTGAGTATTCGCCAAATTGAGGATTGAATATGTGCTGACCTGATTTTGAAAAGTAGAGAATAAAGTCTTGGCTATTGCGCCATTGAGTTTTCACTCCCGCAGCAAGCGCCGAGCGTTTCCAAGAGATTACATTTTCAAAGTGCTGAAAAACTTCTTCCATAACGGTACGGAGTGCCCCGACCAATCGCCAATCGCACTGCAAATAAATACTCCCATCCTCAGCCAACAAGTCCCTCATCAGGATCAGCCGCTCATAAATCATTGCGATGAAGGAATCAGTGCCCTTGCCCCAAGTGTCGCGGTAGGCGATTTCTTCGAGGATGTTAGGCTTCTTGGTGAAGGTGTCGCCACCGATCTCGATGTTCATTGAAAAATCCGCGCCCACGTCAAACGGCGGATCAATGTAAATGAGTTTGAGGCCGCCCTGCCGTTCGATCTCCTCACGCACCGGGCCGCTCTTTAGCGATGAGAGGATGAGCTTGTTGTCGCCCCAGATCAGCTTGTTCGTCCAGCCCTCGAGCTGGCGTCCTCGCGAGTCAAAAAGACTGGATTGCAATGCCGTGTCTTCCGGCTTCTCCGCACGCGGCTCGTCCACCTGCTCGATGACCTGGAAGGGCAGGACGATATTGCAGACCTCGCTCGTCTTGCCGTTCCAAACCAGTTCCACCTCCCGCTTGTCCTCAAACAGCAGAAAGCGATATTTGTCCGGTAACGGCTTGTCCGCCTCAATGTAGCGCATGATTTCCTGCTGTTCCTGTTCAGTCAGTCGCGGCATAAAAATTCTTTCCTTCGCAGTGTTCTACCCGGTTTCAGGCATACGAGCACTATAAAAATATAACAATGAGTTCAGCGGGTACCCCGCTGGAACATCTGGTTGTGATTCGTCATGTCTGACCGTTTTCAATGCTGTACTCCGTCTTTCTAACATCTCACACAAAATTATCGCAAAGCACTCTGAGAACCGACGTCTCTAAAATTAACCAATATTAAACTACTTATATGGAGATAATACATTCTGTGAAGAAAATACAAATAGATTTTTACAGCAACGAGTAAGCGCTACATACAAATGTTTTGGACAATCAAACTTATCTGCATTTAGGATGGCAACCGTATCAAACTCAAGACCTTTTGTTAGTAATGTAGTTCCAATACATTTCCCTTTAATTTTTCTGCCTGAGCGTCTGATAACATTACGGTGATTTTTCATCGCTTCATATACCAATATTCCTTCCAAAGCAGAATGTTTGAGAGCATTCAATACGGCATATAAAAGTCCAGCTCTCTTGTATTTAATCTTTAGGCTATTCTTTAATTCTAGAATAATGTTATTCATATTTGAAGGGGAAGGCTCCGATACAAAAAGATCAATTGTGCTTTTTAGCGCGATAGCTTTTATTTTATCAGCATCAGCTTGTTTGTTTTTTATGTCGTTTTCATTAAACCAGTCATCTAACCCACCCTTATGAAATATTTTTCCCAGAACATCTCCTTTGATTCTTTTTGCAGGATTTTTAGCTCTCCCAATAGACGAGCATAAAGTATCTATTTTTCTTGCAAGTGAGTAGAAGCTTCTATCGTCTATAGCTTCTATTAAAGTTAAAGATTTACTGTAATCAATTTGCACACGGATTTGTGCTCTATCTTTAATGTTGCCTTTTGGTACTTTTCGCCCGTCATCCTTAACTTCTTCGTATTCCGGTACAATGATTAAAAGACTATCAAAATCCGGATTATTATCAGGATTTGAGATTATTTTATTCAGACATTCCCTGTATCCACTTCTAGAATTGCTAATATCATCAGGGTTTACATTTATAATATGAAGTCCTTCAATATTATTTGAAGATAAATCAACCACATCCTCTTGCTCTAGAAGACTCCTAATCTCTTTAAGTTTGTCACCTAACGCACTATTATTACCTTCTTGATACCACCTGTGAGGGGTGGAAAGGTCTGGCACTCTTTCAAAACCTGATAGGTCAGTAGCAAAATCCACTAAATCACCATTAAAATCAAAAATACCTTGTAGAGGGTCTCCTAAAATATGGGTTCTCAGGCTTTCTGATAAAGCTAAAATCATTTCATGTTGAGGTTTGGTGCAGTCTTGATATTCATCAACAAATAGACCGGCGTATGTTGCTTTGATAACATTTTTAATGACTTTTGATTTGAAAATATTTACGGCTTTATCAATGATGAATGGATGATATTCTCTCGAGTTTTCCTGATTCGGAGTATCCGGCCCTGTATAAAAAGCATTGACGTACTTCTGGGCAAAACTACTGATAGTTTCAACATTATACAGCTTAGAAGTAATGCCGGATTTCTTGATTTTTTCTTTAATAGAAGCAACTCCAGCATGTGTATGAGTAAGAATCAGTTGTCGTTCTGTTGTGTGTTTTAGACATTCAACAATAGTATATGTCTTACCGTAACCTGCCGGAGCAACAAGTAATGTTTTATCCCCATCGACAAAGGCTTGGTAATCCATTTACGCATCAATCCAATCGGATAAGCCAGTTAAAATGCTTTTGAGGCGAGTATTTTTTTCTATTTCATCAAAGTGCCTAAATACTATGACACCAAGTGCCTCACCATGGTGGATGGCTTTGAACCATTTTTTGCCAGAACTACCATCGCTCTTTGTTTTAAATTCTGAAATAATTTTATTTCTTAAAACTTCTGTATCAGCCCATTCTTCTAGTGGACTAGAAATATAATCAGCAAAAGCAGTATCAAATGAATCAGAGTTTTTATCTTTTGCGTATTGAAGTAGGCTTTTTACACCATCCCATGACAAATCTTTAAAAACTTGCTGTTCCAAACATAACATACCATCACAATCAAAAATGGATATCCCATCTACTTTCCATTGGCTCTTCTTTTCATTAATTTTTGTCAGATCTGAGTCACAGAAAAGTGCTGTTTCAAGGCCTGCTTCATTTATTTCGTCTACTCTTTGCACAATAGTATTTCCTGTACCATCTACATAAGCACAATCTTTAAACGACATCTGTTCTTTGGAATTTTGTTTTCGCCATTTATCCATAGAACGGCAAATGCCAACTTCTGTTGCCCCTTCACATACGATTACTTTTTTTGCAAAAAAAGCTTCTGGGCAAGCTCTGATAGTTTTTTGAAGCTCTTCATTACTAAGGTCAAACGAGCGTGTTTCAATATCATCCGTTTTCTTGTCTTTGAGTAGAAAAAAAAGTGGTTCCGATCCAAGCTCAGTGATAGCATCCCGCGAATGTGTTGTGATAAATATTTGGCCTGCATGGTGTCCGTTCAAAGACCTGACAGCTTGTTTAACTCTATCAGGCTCCAGTCCTTGCTCAACTTCATCAATAAGCATAATTCCACCATTACGAACTAAGACTGATTGAATTGCTATAGAGGCCAACCTTTTAGATCCTTTCCCTTTTAGCCTGAAAGGGACAGAATCTTCATGCAGGCTAATTCTTCCATCTTTAATTGACAGCTCTCTTGAATCTAAGGTTGTACTGGCTTTGGAAATATCTAAACCTAATTCTGCTGCTTGTGATTTAATCAAAGCGGTTGCTTTATCGAGATTTTCAAAATCATTTTTATCAATTTCTTCTTTAGCTTCTCTTAAATACTGGATGACTATGTTGTCATTATCTGAAGCTTCATCAGAATTAGTTGATTTAAGTAATGCATATAGAGGATTTCCTTTATTCCAAGAAAAATGCCTGTCAACAGAATCTGATATCATATAGCAGTTGAGGTGTGCTCTATCGGCTCCGCTGATAGGTTTATCTTCTTGTTCTCGTGTATTAGTTACAACCCATTGAGGTTCAAGTGAGTCATCTACGGTTAATTTAATAGTTAAAACAGGAATTAAGTCCTCATCCAATTCCTCCAAAGTTACATCATCATAGATTTTATTATCTTGTGTATGATATCCTCTAACGTAAAGACCAAATTTATTTTCAGACAAAAACTTTTCTGGAATATTAATCAATGAGACAATTATTTCTATATTTTCACTATGGTTACAGTTATAAAAATCAGTATCATAAAAATTTAAATTCCAGCTTGGAGATAGAACTGCTGAAATTGCCTCTAAAATTGTTGTTTTACCGCTATCACCACGTCCTATAAGACAAATCAAAATTTGATTGGTCTTAAACTTAAGAGGTAAATGCTTTATTCCCCGATAGTTTTTTATATCTAAGTGAATAATTTTTGCCATAAAATCCTCTATCCCAATTTGGTCAACATACTAAACGTCCGCTCCTGGTCGCCAGTGGACATTGTAATGTCAGTGTCAGGCTTGGCATTATGGCATTTATGCAGGTTTTTTGTGATTAAGTTTTTTCAAATCCCTTAATCCCAAGTCTGACACAACCTGCGGCAGTTTCTTTGAAGCAATTCGCATTTTGGTTTCTGACACAGCTTTTGTCAGTTTCTTGGACACCCCATACCCAAGCTCTTTTCTTCTCGAAATAAACACCTTCCCAATATACCATATGCTACAGTGGAACAACAACAGCCTCCCCAATAAAAGCATATCTTTCAGGAACACAGGTGAAGATGACAATCTGGCATTCCTTGGCGGCTACCGCCAATACAGCGCCCAT
>QIJL01000283.1 GCA_003232435.1 Flavobacteriales bacterium
GCAATTTCCTGTACAATAAACGGACTTACGGTCGATCTTGCTCCTATCCACAATAAATCGATATCATGTTCCAAAGCCAATTCTACGTGCGCACGATTAGCAACTTCGGTCGCCGTCATCAAGCCTGTTTCTTCCTTGGCCTTTTGCAGCCACTTAAGGCCCAAGGCACCAACTCCTTCGAAATTTCCGGGGCGGGTTCTTGGTTTCCAGATTCCTGCACGATAGTAACTTACATCGGTATCTTTCAAACTGTGGGCGATCCCCAACACTTGTTCTTCGGTCTCGGCGCTACATGGCCCGGCAATTACCAACGGATGATGTAATCCCAAATCATCCAGCCATGTTCTCATTTCTTTCGTATTCTCCATAATTAACTCTTTTTTTGTCATTCCCGCCCTTCGTCTTCGCTCAGGATAAACTTAGGCGGGAATCTCTTTTTCTCTATTATTTGTTTCGGGTCTAATTGCGACTTAGACAGAAAATTTCTTGTCCCTGTGTTATTTATGTTCTTTCTTATTCATTTAGACCTACAAGGAGGGGGTCTCCTTCGTCGGTAACCTGCCGGCAGGCAGGCACCTTGCAGGTCTTTGCGCTTTATTTTTTATATTTAGTTTTTTTGAATGCTTTTATACTAGTAAATACACTTTTTGCTGCCAGAACCAACACCCCCCACCCCTCAAGGGGGGAATTAATATTTTGCAAACGAGATCTTTTCGTCTTGATTCTAGTTTCTTGGCTCTTTATTCAATGGTATTCCCTTTAATATTTCCTTTATTTTATTCGTGTCGCTCATTTTGTTATAAACGCCTTTAAAGTCGTCTTTTTCGAGTAGTGCTTTGAACTCTTGAAGATTTTGAATGTATTCTTTCAAGGTCTCTACAACATTATCTTTATTCTGCTCGAAAATCGGTGTCCACATCGCCGGCGAACTTTTGGCAAGGCGTACCGTACTCTCGAAACCACTACCGGCCATGTCAAAAATATCGCGTTCGTTCTTCTCTTTCTCGATAACGGTCTTTCCCAACATAAAAGAACTGATGTGTGACAAATGCGACACATAGGCAATGTGCTTGTCGTGTGCCTTTGGATTCATATAGCGTATGCGCATGCCTATTTGTCGAAAAAGTTCCAAGGCCTTTTCCTGAAGTTTAAAAGCCGTTTTTTCTACCTCGCAGATGATATTCGTTTTGCCCTCGTATAGGTTCTCGATCGCTGCGGATGGGCCAGAAAATTCGGTTCCCGCAATTGGGTGGCAGGCAAGATAATTTCTTCTCTTCGGATGGTCTTCAAGTGTCTTGCAGATCAAGCTTTTGGTCGAACCGCCATCGAAAACCAGACAATCGTCATTTACGGCATCCAATATTTTAGGAAGTTCTGTTACCAGAACATCAACGGGTATACTTACAATGACCATATCCGCCTTCCCTAGTTCATCATAACTCGATTTCGCATCGATGATGTTCATGGCAATAGCCTCGTCAAGGTGCGCTGGATTGTTGTCGATACCAAAAACTTTGGTTTCCGGGTGTATTCGTTTGATGTCCTTTGCAAAAGAGCCACCAATTAATCCGATACCGATGATGAATACGTTCATTTTTTTTAGACGTTGGTCGTTAGACTGTAAACGTTTGATTCTTTTTTTTAGGTTTATTCCACGTTCGGCAAAACATCCCCCTAGCCCCCTTTAAAGGGGGAATACTATTTTTAACTTTTTGGCTTTTTTACTTCAAACCTCGTATTTCGTACCTCGTATTTTCAAAACCTTTCGATCGCTTCCCGTATTTTATCTTCGGTCACACAAAAGTCCTCCCCTAACCCCTCCGGAGGAGGGGGACGGATTCCGCATAAATAGACTTTTTCTCATTTACCTTTTAACTCTTTTTCTTTTTTACTTCAAACCTCGTACCTTGTATTTTCAAAACCTTTCGATCGCTTCCTTTATTTTATCTTCGGTCACACAAAGCGAAAATCTTATATAGCCTTCGCCATTGCTGCCAAAAACAGTTCCTGGTGTTATAAAAATGTTTTTATCATATAATATTCCATCGATAAATTCCTCGGCAGATTTGCTTCCTTCGGGCAATTTGGCCCATACGAACATTCCAACTGAATTGTTATCGTACGAACAATTCAATTTATCGGCCAGTTTGAACATCAACTTCCTTCTAGAAATATAAACTTGATTCAATTCTTCGAACCAATCTCGACTGCTTTTCAAGGCCTCGATCGCGCCTTTCTGAATTCCGTAGAACATCCCAGAATCCATATTGCTCTTTACCTTCAAAATCGCATTGATATGTTCAGCGCTTCCTAAAACCATGCCGACCCGCCAACCCGCCATATTAAAAGTTTTGCTCAAAGAATTCAATTCGAGGGCAACTTCTTTGGCACCGTTGGCCGCCAAAATACTGACGGGATCGTCATTCAAAACAAAACTGTAGGGGTTGTCGTTGACCAACAAAATATCGTTCAGCTTTGCGAAAGTGACCAATTTTTCGAGCTGAATTTTGCTCGCTGCAGCCCCTGTTGGCATATGCGGATAGTTGACCCACATAACCTTCACATTCGATAAATCTCGTTCTTCAATTGAATCGAGATCTGGGAACCATCCGTTCGCTTCCTTCAAATTGTAATATTTGGGCACGGCACCTACCAATTTCGTGACGGAGGTGTACGTAGGGTAGCCCGGATCGGGAATCAACACTTCCTCCCCCGGATTCAGGAAAGCCATGCTGATATGCATGATTCCCTCCTTGGAGCCCATCAATGGAAGTATCTCACTGGACGGATTGGCCGTCACTCCGAATTTCGACTCGTAAAACTCGGCAATCGTCTCCCGAAGTTCGGGCAGACCTTGATAGTTTTGGTATTGGTGTGCGCCTACATCTAAAACGGCACTTCGAATGCTCTCGACTATATTGGCCGACGGAACAAGATCTGGGCTTCCTATGCCCATGTTTATGATGGGCCTTCCCTCGGAAATAAGCCCGCGTACTTCTCTCAACTTTTTAGAGAAGTAATATTCTTCAATGGTATGTAAACGATCCGCGGTGCGTATCATGATTTTGCATTTTTATATTCGCCCAATACTTTAAAGTCTTCCAACATGATGTTCAAGAGTGATTTCGCCTTGTCGAAATAGTCGAATTCGTCGAATGTGACGTCGACAAAAAAAGCATATTTCCAAGGAGTTTCGATGATCGGGAGTGACTGTATTTTTGTTAAATTCAAATTGCAATCGCTCATGACGTTAAGTACTGTGGCCAAACTACCTCGCTTGTGGTCGGTTACGAACCTTACGGAGGCCTTATTGATCTCCTCCTTGGGCAGTTCTTTATTCTTTGTTTTTACAATGATAAATCGGGTCGAATTATTCTTAATGGTCTGTATCTCTGGCGCTATGATGTCCAGATCATACAAATCGGCGGCCATATTAGGTGCTATAGCCCCAATAGTTGCCAGTTGCTTTTCTTGAATCCGTTTTGCGGTCTCGGCGGTATCGACATCTTCCACTAACTTAATGCTAGGATAATCCCTGAAAAATTCTTTGCACTGCAGCAGTGCCATGGGGTGCGAACGCACTTCTTCTATATCATTCAACGATTGCCCTTTGAGCATCATCAAGTTATGATGTATGTTCAGGTAATGCTCACCGATGATATGTAAATCGTTATGATAGACCAAAGCGTAATTCGGAATAATGGATCCAGCAATGGAATTTTCGATCGCCATCACGCCTTTGTCCGCTGAACCATCTAAAAGTCGATCAACCAAGTAATCGAAAGACATGCACTCGACCAGATCGATATCGTTACCAAAGCACTCGCGAACCACCCGGTGGTGGTTGGATCCTTTTATCCCTTGAATGGCTATTTTTAATGACATGGCCTCCTCAAATATCGCTGTTAATCACAGACCCCGAAACAAATTCGGGGTGTTTGTATTTTCTGTTAAAATGGCAAACAAAAAAGTCCCGTTTTAACGGGACTTCAACTTGTATATATTATGCAATACGCTACAACAGTCCCATACCTCTCTTAAAAAAGAAGTAAAAATAGAATCCGTTATAGAAATATTGCTTAATCATAACACTTAAACTTGGGCTAATGTAAGAATTAAATTTAAAAATCACCTTTTTCGAAGATTTTTTTTCTTTTTACACGCATTTTGCTAAAACTTCAACGCCAAACCCAAATCAATATTGTTGAATGACCATTGTACTGATCAATCAAAGTTTTTCTTTCAAAATGGCTATCATTGTCTTGATGCCCTCACGATAATTTCCTAATCGGAGATTTTCGTTCGGACTGTGTTGATTATTATCACGATTTACCGTTGGTACAGTAACCGCCGGAATACCCAAAGTGGTGACAAAAGGGGAAATTGGAATCGAGCCCCCACTCGTTCGAATCATAATTGGTTCTTCGCCAAAAGCATTTTTCAAGGCCTTTCGCAACCACAGACCAACTTCTGAATCAAAGTCCGTTCGAAACGATTGATAGGATATTTCCGATTCAAAAGTTGCGATTTTTTCGTGGGTTAATCTTTCCTGCTCGGTTGGCTCTCTGATAATGACAAAATAACCTTGTGCGGCAATATGCTCCTTAATCAAATTTAAAAGACGTACAGGGTCAGTTTCCAAAACCAAACGTACGTCAATTTCAGCTCTAGCCCATCCTGGAATTATCGTTCGGGCTTTTTCATCAATCCATCCCGATTGCATTCCTCGAATGTTCAAAGAAGGGTATTGAATCGATTCTTGATAATAGTTACCCACTTTATCGGATTCCGCAATTTGAAGTCTTTTTTTAATTTGGACGTCATCATCGGGTACCGCCTTTAGAATCTTTGCAGTTTTGGAATCAATACTAATTCCATCATAAAACCCTGGTATTGTCACTCGCCCCTCATCATCTTTCATTGAAGCCAACAATTTCGACAGCCGTAGCGCAGGGTTTGGCGCATAATTTCCAAAATGTCCACTATGTTGTGGCACCACGGGGCCATAAGTTGTGAGAGCAATAGTCGCTATCCCGCGAGCTCCAAAAGTTAAAGTCGGCTTATTGGTAATATGTTGTGGACCGTCATAAATAATCAATATATCCGCTTTTAACAATTCTGCATTTTTGACAACGGCATCCGGTAATCTTGGGGAACCGAGTTCCTCTTCAAAATCCATGATGACCTTGATATTGTAATTGGGAACGATCTTTTCAGCCTTTGTAGCATCCAATGCTGCTAAAAACATTGCCACAGGACTTCATAGTTATTGATATTATCCCAAGGGATGGCTTCCCATTCGTCTTTGGAATTCTTCTTTTTCAAAACCGGTTTATACGGACTTTCTTGAAACCATCTCGTACTATCAACGGGCTGCCCATCTATTTGTAAATAGATTAAAACAGTCTTTTTGGCATTTTTATGCTTGCGCTCAGCTAGAAGTAAAGGAACCGTTGAAGTTTCAATTCGTTTGGTATTAAAACCTCTTTGTCCGAATGCTGTTTCACACCAAGCCACATTTGGTTCTATAGCCTCTGGATAAAAAGCATCGTTTGGAATACTTAGAAGTTCCTTGAGTATGGGAAAGGATTTCTTTGCGTAAGTATCTGAAAGTTCGTCAAGCTTTGAATTTTGACCGAATACCAAACAGGAAATCATAAAAAAAGGGATAAAATATTTCATTTCAGTTACCGCCGAAGTTTGTCGCTCGACCGTCACTAAAATAGTGTTTATCCCTTTACGGTTTTAAAAAAATGTTAAATGAAATTCAAAATTCGATTTATCTGATTCTATCCAAATTCTCATCAACATCTTTGTTCTTGTAGTTCGGGTCTTTGATTTTTCCAAAAGTATATTTCATTGAAAAAGCAACCTCTCGGGCGTCTGCGAAATAAACCCCATCGGCATTGACACCATTGATCGAATAGCGTTCTTCAAAATTCATCGCTCTTGTAATATCATTAAAACGTAGCGAACAATTCAGCTTGTCAAAAAAGGTTTTGGTGATTGCTGCATTTAGAACTACCATAGCGTTTCTTTCAAAAATACCTTCTGAACGTTTCGTTAATGCCCAACCACCAAAAGAAATCGTGGTGTCTTGTCGAAGTTTGAATTGATGGTCTGTATAAAAATACAAATAAGGCTTAGTGGGTGTAGTAGCTGCGGTTATATCTTCAATTCGTCTTGTAGATAATGTTGCTGTATTGGTCGAAGTCCAGATTCTTTTGGTAACCGGAACGGTCAAAGCGATATCGATTCCTGATTCTTTTTCCAGATTTCGAAGGGATAAAACAGCGTTGTCAGCATTATCTTCAAAACCAATAGTAAAAAACATAGGGTTTTTTCGTCTTAAATAATTGATGGATAACGAACTGTTTTTAATTTGAAAATTAGCAGATACCTCTTCAGTGAACGTAGGTCTTAAATTCACATTGCCAGCACCTTCTAAAAAAGGATTTATAAAAGCGCTTATTGAACTTGCCCTTGAATAGTTGGGGCGTTCGATACTTCTCGAATAATTGAAAGTGACGCTTTTGGTGCTGTCAATTTTGAAATTGAACATAGCTTTTGGAAACAGATTTGTATTTTTTCGATTGACCAAGGGAATAACATCGGTTTCAACCTCGCCTTTCACTTGATTGTTTTCAATACGCAACCCGGCATTGAAATTCACCTTTTTAGTAAGGTTTCCCGAAAGTTGGGCGTACCCTGCATAGGTTTTTTCTGAATAATCATAATCAATGTTTGTATTCGTATCCGATTCAAAAAACTGAA
>QIJL01000087.1 GCA_003232435.1 Flavobacteriales bacterium
CAGCGCTCTAAACCAACTGAGCTAATAACCCATTTCCCGATAATTTAAAATCGGGAAGGCAAAAATAAATAAAACTTCTGATTATCAACTTACTTAGTCGTATATATTATGTCAACATTCTTACCAAGTATATTGGGGTGGTTCGATGTCGTTCATTCGAATATACAGATTGGCCTTTGCGCGGTGATTGGCCATATGATCTTGAACATAAAATAAAGCAAACGCCCTGCTTACGACATTTCCGCTATGGTACATTTTACAAGTCTCATCCATTCCAACTTGGTCAATTGTTATTATGACATTTTTGGTATAGTTGAAATTCCTTTCCAACAGTTCGATGATTTCATCTTTTTTCATTTTACTCGCATCAGGGGTGTTCGGCCGTACCTCCAACCCTTCCACATAACGCTTTGTCAATAATTTTGTTGATACGGCGATATGAACCATTTGTTCTGCAAAAGTCTTGTTTATCTCTGTGGGTCTATATTTATACTTTTCTTTAGGCATGGCCCTGGCTATTTCTAAACAGTGTTCAGCAGCCTCTTGCCACACCGGAAGGTACATTTTAGTAAACTCCGTTTGAGGAATATCATTAGTCTGCCCATTGGCCAAGCTTTGGGTAATAAGTGTGAGTATAACCAAACATACTTTTTTCATGCCCTATCGATTTAGCTTAATATCACCTTCCAAATAATTCATTAAAGTATCGATTTATTCGATAATCGTTAAAATCGACGTTATTTTCTATCTCAGGCACCCGCTCCGCTTCTATTTCGCCCAAAAATATGTATTTTTAAGATTGCTATTTTTTGGAGAAAATGAAAATTCGCCATATTGCCACATTTTTTTTATTGCTAGTTCTAACATCATGTTCGGTCAGTCTTCCTGAAGATGTTGAAACGGCCTATCAAGAACTTCCTGAAAACGTTGATTTCAATTTTCACATCAAACCGATTTTGTCGGATCGTTGCTACGCTTGTCACGGACCCGATGAAAATACCCGAAAAGCCGGCCTCCGGCTTGACTTGGAAGAAGTAGCTTTCAAAAAGCTTGAAAGCGGTAATAAAGCCTTTGTTTCGGGAAAACCCTCAAGTAGTGCGAGTGTTGAGCGAATTTTAAGTGACGATCCGGAGACCCGAATGCCGCCCCCCGACTCGCATCTGTCCCTAAACGCCCAAGAAAAGGCAATGATCGTCAAATGGATCAAGCAAGGTGCCGAATGGAAAGATCATTGGGCATTTATAAAACCCATTAAATCGGACGTGCCGAAGTTAGAGAACACCGTATGGCCGATTAAAAACCCTATTGACAATTTCATACAGCGAACCTTAGGCCAAAAAGGTTTCGAACCTTCGCCCGAAGCCGACAAAGAAAGATTGCTGCGCCGGGTCAACATGGACCTTACGGGCCTACCTCCTTCCATCCAGGAAATCAATGCCTTTTTACAAGATGACAGTCGGGGTGCCTACGAAAAAGTCGTCGATAGATTGCTGAAAACAGATGCCAACGCCGAGCGATTGGCCGTCGATTGGATGGATCTTTCGCGATATGCCGATTCTCACGGCCTTCATGCCGACGGTTGGCGAATGATGTGGCCCTGGCGCGATTGGGTCATTGGTTCTTTCAAAAAAAATATGCCCTATGACCAATTTGTCTCATGGCAACTGGCCGGCGATCTTTTTCCGAACTCGACGCAAGAACAGAAGCTCGCCACGGCCTTTAATCGCAACCACTCTATAATGAGCGAAGGTGGAGCCATAGATGAAGAGAATCGGCTAAATTATGTTTGGGACAGGTTAGAGACCGTAGGCACTGCTTTTATGGGGCTAACAGTGGCCTGCGCAAGATGCCACGATCATAAGTTCGATCCGATTTCCCAGAAAGACTATTTTCAAATGGCCGCTTTCTTTAATAATATAAAAGAATTGGGAGTGTCGGGAAATGATGTGAATTCTGGCCCCATGTTGCCACTTACCGACAGTGCAACTGAGCAGGCCCTGACCAAATTGAAAAATTCGATTCAGGAAAAGGAAGAAGAATTGCTGTTGACCAAAAAAGAGCTGGGTAAGCTTGATGCATTCATAAAACAATTGCCAAATGATTTTATGAAAAAAGGTCTGCTAGGTCATTATCCATTGGATAAAATTTCAAAAAATCCAAACTTAAAAGGAAGGTATGTCATCGATAACAATTCAAAAGTCACCATCAAAACCGCGCCAATAATCTCGATCGGTAAAAGGGCAAATGCGTTTGAGTTTACGGGGGAATATGACGAAGTCTATATCGATGATGCCCGAAACTTTGAATGGACCGACCAATTTTCTGCAAGTCTTTGGATCAATACAAAAAAAAGAGCGGCTAAAAAGACCCAGACCTTAATAGGAACGGTTGGTTCGAAGAACAGCTTATGGAGAGGTTGGGATTTTTATTTGGACAGCCTCAACCATTTGAATGCGAGGTTGGTCAGCTCATTGCCGCACAACCACATACATATACGGTCTAAAGGTTCGATAAAGAAACATGAGTGGCGACATGTAGCTTTTAGCTATGACGGTTCGGGCAAGGCAAATGGCTTGAAAATTTTTATCGACGGCCAAGAACAGATCGTTGATATCCCTTATGATAGATTGTACAAAAGCATAAAAACGATTAAGGATAAAGAGCATACCTTATATACCAGGTCCGTTAAAGTGGCAAGGAATTATAGTTTTTCAACGGGCGAGAATGGTATCTTTCAAGGTAAGATAGACGATATCCGTATATATTCGAGAACATTGTCTCCTTTGGAAGTGAGTCGTATGGCACATACGGGTGTTCCAATTCGAAATAATGAAATGGCAACGGCCTATTGGGTAGGCCAATCGCAAAAGGTAGCCCAAATAGAAGAACATCTCAAAAAACTAAGAAATGAATGGCTATCGCATATGATACCTGTACCCGAAATCATGGTAATGGAGGAAATGCCAGAGGAAAGACAGGCTTACGCCTATAATCGTGGAGACTATGAACAGCCCATGTACGAGGTAGATGCCGCCACCCCCGAAGTTTTGCACGATTTCCCCCAAGACTATCCTAGAAACCGGTCGGGGCTTGCAAAATGGCTATTTTCCAAAGATAATCCCCTGACAGCAAGGGTAACGGTAAACCGCTATTGGCAGATGCTTTTCGGAAAAGGCCTGGTAAGTACCCCAGAAGATTTTGGTGTGCAGGGCGCGCTGCCGACCCATCCGCAACTGATCGATTGGCTGGCGGTAGATTTTGTAGAAAACGGATGGGATGTAAAGGCGCTATTGAAAACAATGGTCATGTCGCACACTTACCGCCAATCATCAAAACCTGGCGGATTGCCTAAAGAAGGGGATCCCGATAATATTTATCTGGCAAGAAGCAATAGTTATCGATTACCTGCCGAGATGATCCGTGACAATGCCCTGGCCGCCAGTGGCCTTTTAGTACACGACGTGGGTGGAAAAAGCGTAAAACCCTATCAACCCGGTAACCTTTGGATCGAAAAGAACAGTTTCTCGCATATTCTATTGAATTATAAGGAATCCGAGGGGGATAGCCTCTACAGAAGGGGATTATACACTTTTATCAGGCGTACCTCCCCCCATCCGGCCATGACCGCTTTCGACGCCCCGAACAGAGAGGTCTGTATCGTAAAAAGAGAAAATACCAACACTCCCCTCCAGGCCTTGGTGCTAATGAACGACACCCAATTTGTCGAAGCATCAAAAGTACTTGCGCAGCGTATGCAGAAAGAAGGTGGGGGTTCTTTGGAAGAGCAAATAGCCTATGGTTTCCGGTTGGCTGTGAGCCGCCATCCAAAAGCAGAGGAAACATCCGTTTTAAAGGAATTGTTCGAAACACAGGTGGAGCGCTTCAATAGCAATCCCAAAGAAGTCCGGAAACTTTTATCCGTCGGGAAAAAACAATTGGACGCATCCCTAATAAACGAGAAGACGGCCGCCTTGACCATGGTAGCCAATACGATTTTAAATCATGACGAAACTTATATGAAAAGGTAGTTACCCATAGCTATCAATGGTTTCATTCGCCAGATCTGCCTTCAACTTCTAACTTTAGACAGTAAAATTGTGTGATTGGTCGTCGGTAGGGCAAAAAAACGGGGCTATACATTAAAAAGATGTATTTTTAGGTGAAGTATCCGAAAATGAAACTTGCAAAAATTGTTATAGGATGTCTGGGCGTTATAACTATGTCGTGTTCGCTCGATATTCCGAAGGAAGTCGAGGCTGCATACGATGAACTTCCCGAGACCGTTGATTTCAACTTTCACGTCAAACCGATTCTTTCAGATCGCTGCTATGCCTGCCACGGGCCCGATGAAAATACCCGAAAAGCGGATCTCCGTCTTGATCTGGAAGAAGTGGCCTTCAAAAAACTCGAAAGCGGCAATCGGGCTTTTGTTTCGGGAAATCCGGGCAAGAGTGAGAGTGTTCAAAGAATTTTGAGCGATGACCCAGAGATTCAAATGCCGCCTTCTGACTCGCATCTATCGTTGAGCGCCCAAGAAAAAGCAATGATTGTAAAATGGATAGAGCAAGGCGCAGAATGGAAAGACCATTGGGCCTTTACAAAACCCGTTAAATCAAAGGTTCCTAAATTAGAAAGCGCCAATTGGCCGATTAAAAATCCGATTGATAATTTTGTACAACAGACGCTAAGTCAAAAGGGCTTTGAGCCATCTCCCGAAGCGAACAAAGAGCGATTATTGCGTCGTGTTTCGATGGATCTTACTGGTCTCCCCCCCACCATAGAAGAAATTGACGCCTTCATAAAGGATGAAAGTGGAGACGCATACGAAAAAGTTGTTGACCAACTACTCGCGACAGATGCATACGCAGAGCGCTTGGCGGTCGATTGGATGGATCTTTCACGTTACGCCGATTCCCATGGCCTGCATGCTGATGGTTGGCGCCTGATGTGGCCCTGGCGTGATTGGGTCATTAATTCCTTTAAAGAAAATAGGCCTTACGATGAGTTCGTGACCTGGCAATTAGCCGGAGACTTGATGCCAAATGCCACAAAAGAACAAAAATTGGCAACTGCTTTTAATAGAAACCACCCAATGACCGCGGAAGGAGGTTCGATCGAAGAAGAATTCCGCTTGAACTATGTTTGGGACCGCTCAGAAACAGTTGGCACCGCACTTATGGGACTTACAGTTGCCTGCGCTACAGTTGCCTGCGCACGCTGCCATGACCACAAGTTCGACCCTATTTCCCAAAAAGACTATTTTCAAATGGCCGCTTTCTTCAACAATGTAAAAGAATTGGGCATGACTGGCACTGCCCGATGAACAGACCGATAGAAAACTGAAAACGCTTGAAAAGTCCATTCAAGAAAAAGAACGACAATTGCACCTATCAAAGAAGGAAATGGCCGATTTGAATACTTTCATCAAAGAACTGCCCCGCAATTTCAAGGAAAAAGAATTGGCGGGACATTATCCTCTGGATAAGTTGACCAAAAAAGGAAAAGACTTTATCGCGGACGGAAATGCCAAGGTCACCATGGCAAAAGCCCTAGAAGTCATTAAGGGGAAAAAAGGAAATGCCTTTGTCTTTACCGGAGAATATGACGAAGCCTCTTTAAGGGATATACCCAACTTTGAATGGACGGATAAATTCTCCGCAGCACTTTGGATGAACTCTACCAAACGGGAAGCCGGAAAGACCCAAACCCTCTTGGGTACCACGGGCGAGAAAAACAATTTTTGGCGGGGTTGGGATTTTTATCTTGACAGCCTCAACCATTTGAATGCAAGATTAATTCATTCCCTACCCCATAACTACATTCATATAAGGTCTCAAGATTCCGTCAAAATCAATGAATGGCGACATGTTGCCTTTTCATATGACGGGTCTGGCAAAACAAAAGGCCTTGCACTCTATATCGATGGTAAAAAAGCAAAAACAACAGCGCCATACGATAGATTGTATAAATCGATAAAAACGGTTTCAAACTCAACGCATGTAATAGAGGACAGGCCCACATTGGTTGCCAAAAGTTATCGCGCGTTTACGGGCGAAAACGGAATATTCAAAGGAGCCCTGGATGACATTTATATCTATTCTAAAACGTTGACTCCTTTGGAAATATCCCTTTTGACCGGCGAGGATATAGAGCAAGTACCAAAAAAAGAATTAACTGCCGACTATTGGATCAATCGATCCCCAAAAGTCACCGTAATAGAAAAAGATCTCAAAACACTTCGTGAAGAATGGTTGAAACTAATGTCGGCGGTCATGGAAGTTATGGTCATGGAGGAAATGCCACGGGAAAGACAAGCTTATGCCTATAATCGCGGAGACTATGAACAGCCGCTATACCAAGTAGCTGCCAATACACCGGAAGTATTGCCCACATTTTCTGAAGACTATCCGAAAAATCGACTGGGACTTGCCCAATGGATTTTTTCCGAAGCGAATCCGCTTACGGCTAGGGTAACGGTAAACCGCTATTGGCAGATGATCTTTGGCAAGGGATTGGTCACTACGCCACAAGATTTTGGTGTTCAAGGGGCATTGCCGA
>QIJL01000303.1 GCA_003232435.1 Flavobacteriales bacterium
TGGAAGAATCTGCCTTTGAGGAATTAAAGGAAAGTCCTGGCCAATATGCATTCGTAGCAGGAAGTCCTAAAAAGAGTAAGGCTTATCATCATATAACTTCGGACGACAAAGACCAGATTATGCCTCCTGCTGATTCAAAACTAAGTTTGAACTCATATGAAAAGCGACTGATAGAAAGATGGATAAAGCAAGGGGCTAAATTCGAAAAGCATTGGGCATTTCTTCCTCCAGTGAAAAAGGAAGTTCCCAAAACAGAGGCTTCCGACTGGGTACAAAATGAAATTGATGGCTTCATCCTTAAAAAACTCCAAGAAAACAATATTCAGCCTTCCGAAAAGGCATCCAAGGAAACCTTGATTCGAAGAATTAGTCTCGATCTTACGGGTCTTCCACCTCAATTGGAACGAACGCAGGAATTATTGGCACTTCCTTCCGAAGAAACCGTTCCAAAGGCAATTGACCAGTTTTTATCTACCCCGGCCTATGGGGAGCGAATGACGCAGGCATGGCTCGATGTTGCCCGATATGCAGATTCGCACGGGTATCAAGATGATAGTTACCGCACTATGTGGCCGTGGCGCGATTGGGTCATACATGCCTTCAACAAGAATTTGCCTTATGACGAATTCTTGACGTGGCAACTGGCGGGCGACCTCTTGCCGGAGGCGACCAAAGAACAAATCTTGGCCACTGGGTTCAACCGAAATCATCCGATAACCCAAGAGGGCGGGGTAATTCACGAAGAGTATCGCGTCAATTACGTTTTGGACCGCACGAATACCCTCGGTAAGGGAATTTTAGGCCTTACTTTGGAATGTGCGCGTTGTCACGATCATAAATACGATGCCATTTCACAAGAGAACTATTATGGGTTTTTCTCCTTTTTCAATCAGGTCAATGAAAAAGGCCTACAGATGGATGCCGTAGAGGCCAAAGACCAGAAGTTCTTTGCCGACCCACCATTTATAACGTTGACCTCAAAAGAAGCTAAAGGGGTTTTGGATTTTGTCAATTTGGACGAAGGCCGGCAAATCAATGTCATGGTCATGAACGATTCCGCGGCCAAGACTACATTTATTTTGAACCGTGGGGAATACGATCAGCCGACCGATTCAGTACTTCCGAATACACCGGAAGCTATTTATCCATTTTCCGAAGAACTCCCTAAAAACAGATTGGGGCTGGCCAAATGGGTGGTCGATGAGAATAATCCACTGACGGCCCGGGTATTCGTTAACCGAATTTGGGCGATGCTCTTTGGAAGAGGATTGGTAGAAACCTCAGAAGATTTCGGGGTGCAAGGAAGTCTGCCGACACATCCAGAACTATTGGATTGGCTCGCCGTAGATTTTATGGAACACGGTTGGGATATTCAATACCTTCTCAGAAAAATAATGGGCTCCGCCACCTATCAACAAAGATCCGAATTACGGCCCGACCTCAAAAAATCAGATTCCGAAAATAAATTACTGGCCCGAGCACCAAGGTTTCGAATGAGCGGGGAAATGATCCGCGACTATATTCTCGCGACCAGCGGTTTGTTGAATAACGAAATCGGGGGACCTAGCGTAAAACCTTATCAACCCGCCGGACTTTGGGAGGAGACCAATGCCGGGGAGAATCGCGGGGTTTTGACTACCTACGTTCAAGACGGGGGCGAAGACCTGTACCGCCGATCTTTGTATACCTTTTGGAAGCGCACCCTACCACCACCGACCATGACCATTTTTGATGCGCCGAACCGTGATTTTTGCGAGGTGCGCAGACAAAATACCAACACTCCGCTTCAGGCATTGGCACTTCAAAATGACATACAGGTATTGGAAGCCGCCCGTGTTTTAGCCCAACGCACAGTGGCTGAAAAGGCCGATGATCCAAATATAGTAAAGTACTTGTTTCAGCGCATTTTAATAAGATCACCAAAAAAAGAAGAGTTATTGACCCTGAACAAATACTATCATGATGCCGTCGAAATGTATGATAATAATCTGGAAGATGCGAAAAAATTGGCTTCCATCGGTGAATATGAACAATTAGACGCGGATCCGGCCAAGACCGCTGCATTGATGTTGACAGCACAGGTATTGTACAATCTAGACGAAACCATTACCAAAGAATAAAGTATGGAAGAGGATAAAAATAATTCTGAAAATCCGTTAAAAGCCAACCGACGACATTTCTTTTCGCAACTAAGTGTAGGAATCGGTTCTCTGGCGTTAGGATCATTATTGATTCCTGATTTGTTCAAAGGAACGACTGAAAACATATTGTCTCGGCCTTTGGGTATTCCGCATTTTGCTCCCAAGGCAAAAAGGATAATTTATTTGTTCCAGGCAGGGGCACCATCTCAATTGGAAACCTTTGATTATAAACCAACGCTGAGAAAACGAATGGGAGAGGATCTGCCGGAATCCATTCGAAATGGGCAACGACTGACTGGTATGACTTCAGGGCAAGATAAATTTCCATTGATGCCTCCTAAAATAGGTTTTCGGCAACATGGGCAAAGCCAAACATGGATCAGTGATTTCTTTCCGCATATAGCCAAGATCGCAGATGACATTACGGTTGTTCGCAGTATGCATACCGAGGCGATCAATCACGATCCGGCGATTACGTTTTTTCAGACAGGAAGTCAGATATCGGGCCGCCCAAGTATGGGTTCTTGGTTGAGCTATGGTCTCGGAAACGAAAATAAAAACCTGCCCTCTTTTGTGGTCTTGACTTCAAGGGGAAAGGGCAATAGCCAAGGATTATATTCCAAATTATGGTCAAGTGGTTTTTTAGATTCAAAGCACCAAGGGGTTTTATTGCGTTCAGGAAAAGACCCTGTACTATATCTTAACGATCCCGATGGTTTATCCCGGTCCGATAAAAGACATTTGTTGGACAATGTATCTTCACTTAACAAATTACATCATGTCGAAACGGGGGATGATGAAATCGAATCGCGTATAGCACAATATGAGATGGCGTATCGAATGCAGATGTCAGTTCCCGAGGTAATGGATATTTCGAAAGAACCCGAATCGATTATCAAATTGTATGGCGAAGACTGTCAAGTGCCGGGCACCTATGCCGCAAATGCGTTGCAGGCTAGAAGATTGGCGGAAAATGGGGTGCGTTTTATACAATTATACCATCAGGGTTGGGATCAGCACGGCGATCTGCACAATGAAATGACGGGACAGGCGAAAGATGTAGATCAGGCATCGGCGGCTTTGGTCATGGACCTGAAACAACGAGGAATGCTTGATGATACCTTGGTCATTTGGGGCGGTGAGTTCGGAAGGGGAAATTATTGTCAAGGCAAATTCGATACCGATAATTATGGACGTGACCATCACCCTCGGGCCTTTAGCATCTGGATGGCAGGTGGTGGAATCAAACCCGGACTAAACTATGGCCAAACCGATGAATTCGGATACAATGTAGTCGAAAACCCGGTTCATGTCAATGATTTTCATGCGACGTTGATGCATGCCATGGGCCTAGACCACGAACAACTGATTTACAAATACCAAGGTCGCCGCTTTAGATTGACCGATGTGGCGGGCAATGTGGTCAAAGACCTTTTAGCGTAATCAATGACCTACACCTCCAAAAATAAATGGGTCGATTATGTCATTTTCGGCCTTTCGGTATTTCTTGTTTTTTGCCTGCTCTTCGATTCTTATATCGAGCTTCCGAGGCTAGTGGCCTGGATAGGGCGATGGCATCCGGTGGTATTGCACTTTCCGATTGTTCTACTGTTGATTTGTGTTTTCTTAGGATTAACGGGAAGGAAGACCCGCCTGCCGGACGGGCAGGTTCCGAGGTTTCTATTGACCCTTGCCGTAATCTTTGCCCTGGTAACTGCCATTTCCGGATTTTTTCTTGGGAAGGAAATCGATACAAAAGGCGATTTGTTGTATTGGCACCAATGGTTGGGTGGCACTTTGGCTTTGTTGGCCGCACTTTGGTATTGGTTGGAAGGGATGCAGTTGGAAAATAGGATTTACACCAAAGTACTTCAAGTTGCTTTAATAGGATTAGTACTGTTTACAGGACATTATGGCGGAATGGTAACCCATGGGGAAGATTTCTTGGCGCTTCCTACTGAGAAAAGGGAAGAGAAGATTCCTGAAAATCCCTTGATATATAAAGATGTGGTCGGGCGGATTTTAGACAATAATTGCGTTTCCTGCCATAATCCGAATAAGCAAAAAGGAGATTTATTGATGACTTCCTTGGATGAACTTCTAAAAGGGGGCGAGGTCGGAAATACTATTGTTCTGGGAAATCCTGAGGAAAGCGAAATAATCAGGCGTTTGCATTTGCCTTTTGACGATGAAGAACATATGCCGCCAGATGGGAAAAAGCCATTGGACGAAACCGAAATACGGATTCTTGAAAGATGGATTGCCCTAGGGGCATCGGATACTTTGCGTTTGGCGCATATAGGGAATTCGGAACCCCTGGCTGATCTGGTAAAGAGTCTAATGGAGCCCGACCCTGCTGAAAAATGGGCTAAATTTCCGCAAGTTGCCGATAGTACCTTGCAAAACCTCTCCTCTGATTATTTGACCATTAAGAGAGTTGCCGGTAATTCGAATGCGCTCAGTATCGATGTCTATATGCCTCCGGAATATGATCCAAAAGCCGTCACAAATCTAAGGCGAGTGGCGGAGAATATTGTCGAACTCGATTTGAGCGGTCTGCCTATCGGTAAGGAAGAAATTGCTCTTATAGCTGCAAGTAAGAACTTGGAATGGTTGGAAATCGATAAGACTCCGGTTACCGATAGCGAAACAGATACGCTAAGAGCACTTTCAAAACTTCATACCTTGAAAATATTCGAGACTGCAATTGGCGACAAAAGCCTATTGGTTTTTAGAGAGATGTCGAGTCTCAAAAGTATCTACCTCTGGGAAACTTCGGTTTCTAAAGAAGCGGTGGAACAATTGAAAACCGATATGCCATTATTGAAGGTAAATAGTGGTATCGACGAGGAGCTGCGATCTTTCTTTATCGAGAAGGATTCCGTGCCGGAAATCTAGAAATTTTAGTAACTTCGCCGCACATTTAAAAAAACGGTCGCGTAGCTATCGGGAGGATAGGGCATCCCGCTTTTGGCGGGACGGTCCCGGTTTCGGATCGGGCCGGGAATTGAAAGTATTCGGTGGCATAGCCCGGCTGGAAAGG
>QIJL01000575.1 GCA_003232435.1 Flavobacteriales bacterium
GTTGTGAATTGCTTTCAGTTCTTTAATTTTAAGGATTATTCACAGGATACCCGCTATAACAGGCTGGTATCCTGTTTTTTATGGGGTTTGGTAGAATTTTAAAATGAGCCAACAAATAGAAGCCTCGACTGCCCTCGACCCGACAATACTGATGCTAAAAAAGTTCTAATTGTTGACTTGGGGTTTCGGGCTCAACCTCTTTTTGCCCGTGAAAGAGTTCTATCATTCCGAATTGTTTGTCCGTTATCTGCATAATACACACCTTGCCCTGTTTGGGCAAATTCATCTTGGTACGTTTGATGTGTACGTTCGTATTCTCCCTACTCGCACAAAAACGAAGGTAAATACTGAACTGGAACATGGTAAAACCATCGTCCAAAAGATTTTTGCGAAAGCGGGTGGCCGCCTTACGGTCTTTTCTGGTTTCGGTCGGTAAATCAAAAAGTACGAGTACCCACATGCTTCGGTATTGGTTCAGTCTTGAGAAATTGTCGGTTTTCATTGAAAGTCAGTTTGTCATCTATCCCATTTAGCCCTTATTTAAACTTCACTTACAAGCATCTTTCTGTTTCCCAAACTGTTATGCACATACAAAGAGAGAAAGGTGTTTTAAGAGCTCCCCTCTTTTTCAAAGAGGGGTGTCCGCCTTCGGCGGACGGGGAGATTAAGTGTTAAATTCTCAATATCTTAAACTAGGTTTCCTTTTTTGATGGTTCTTTTGACTTAATCCCTCCGACCCACCAAAGGTGGGTCACCTTACTCAAACTTTGGATATAAAATTTTACGGCTACTGCCTAAAAAGCAATCATAGAGACTGCTAGTAGTACGGCTCATGGCGACCATGAGCGGACTCCATTTGTCGTCGATATAGGTATCCATGGCCGGAACGGTCAATAATTGTGCTTTGATATTCGGGGTCAATTCAGAATAATCATATTCTGTTTCAATGATTTCATATACCATCGCATCCACATACGGGCGATAAGGTTCCATAATATCGTCGGCCAAACAAAAGGCATTGTACTTGTTTCTATGAAATATGCCAACTGAAGGCAACATACCGCTACTGACCAATGCCCTTGCGGTTACCGCCCTGAGGATCGCATACCCGTAATTCAGTAAATTGTTCGGTGGCACACCTTTTTGGTTGCGGCTAAAACCTTCTACTTCATTGAACAATGATTGAAAATAATAGGCTGCGGCAATAGCCTCGTGATTGCCCGTATCGCCACTTTTGACCGCTTTGGCCCAACGTTTTAATTTCAAAGCGTTCTTTTCACGTTTCAATAAATGATTTGCCTGATTATCTATTTTGACTTCTACCGTCTGTTGCCAAAGATTCTTTTTAAGCGGCAAACTGGCGTTGAGTTGATGGCGCATACGTTCGGTCTGTTCGGTATGGCCAACCAGCGGTTGAAACAATGAACAGGGCAAATGTTGTTTATCGCAGCTGATGACCGCGGTCTTGTTCTGTACCAATTTCATCAACAGCCCATTGGTAATGGTAATCTGTGGATTCTCCAAGACTATATAGCCCAAATCTTCTATGGGTATGGTCGCTTCTTTTTTATCCTCTTCGGGAAAGTTGACTACCAATTGGTTGTTCTTGGTACTGAGATAGGCGGGGTTTCCGAAAAAAAGGGTGCGTTTTATCATAACTTGTGTAGTAACACCGTGACTTTGAGTCACGGTGTTACTCTTTTACTTGAAAATCTATATATTCGGCTGCAACTTCTTTATTTACCAGTTTTCCGTTTCTCAAATTTGCATAATCTGAAGCCGAGGAAAATTCCCAATCAATTTCATTTTTTACCAATCTTGCTTTTACCGGATTTTGATGAATATAATCGAAACAAATCTGTGGGTATTGCCTTTCAAGATTTTGGATATTGATTTTTGCAGCTCCTTTTTGGGTCGTAAATGAGGGCGCGATGCCTTTATGGCAATTGATACATTCGGCTTTGGTTTTTTCCCGAAACAGTTTACCGCTAAAACCCTCTTGTTTATTGATCGCCCTTGTGTACGAGCGTAACATAATACCTATGGAATCATTTAGACTGCGTTTTTTAGTAACACCGTGACTTCGAGTCACGGTGTTACTCTTGGCAAGTTCAACTTCTCGTATATAAACCATCAAGTGAAAATGGTTGGGCATTAAGCACCAAGCTATAATATCGGTATAAGGCGAAATATATATTTTTATTTTCCTTAGAAGAAATATATAATTCTCTCGTTTAAAGAATAGTGTTCTTTGGTTGTTGCCTTGATTATAAATGTGGTATAGATAGCCTTTTTCTAATTGCATGTTTTTGAGTTCGTAACACCGTGATTATTGGGTTAGTAACACCGTGACTATGAGTCACGGTGTTACTGGTTTGGTGATTTGATCAATACTCTCCTGTTTGTACAATTTTCCCTAAATGATCGGTTCTGACTTTTACGATTCCATCAAGTGGGCTCGTACTTTGTATATAATGATAGGTTGTTTGCGAAAGCATCTTCTTATTTTTCAGATCTTCCCCATTTATTGCTTTTGTCTCCAAATGATGTGCAAAAAGATAATCCTTTGTCGATATCTTCTGCACCCTAAACAAATGCTTGCTAATAAAAGCTGCGTTTTTCTCCTCCATCAAATCTCTTTCTAGTGGGTTAAAACCTTCCGAGGGAAACACGAACATTTCGTTTTGTTTCATGGTAAAAAGAAATTCCCATCCTTGATCTCGGTTATGGCCTTTGTCAATAATTGGCAAGCCTTCGTTTACCCTGGCCACGGCTTCATAAAAAGAAACCACCTTTTCTTGTAATTTACCTTTTGGATTTCTATAAATGGCTACATGGTGATTGTTTCCGGTACTAACAAAATCCACAGCCTGTTTTTTATTGTTCTTATCCAAAATCTCATTGCCCAAATGGTCTTTTTTGTAATGTAAAGGTTCTGCATTGCTCACTCCGGTAATGGCAACCCGTTTTATGGAAATCCCTTTGGATTTATTGAACCAAATAGGGTTTTCATCAAGATTAGAGAAAGCCTCTTTAGGTTTGTTTCCATATTCCACCATACGTTGTTGCAGTATTTTTTTAACACCCTCATCCACAACTTTATTGATTTTCAAATCTGGGGATATATCTTTTCTTATCGTATAGATTTCTTCAAAACACCATACCTCTTTTAGTGGTTCATCCTTATAGATCAAAGGATCTTTTTTTAAAATTTTAGTATCAAAACCAATTTCAGGATTATTTTGATGTCTTTTTAAATAATCCAACACCAATACTCTGATGTCCTTATCAACAATCAAATTAGCTTGTTCCAAAGAAAAGCGTTTGTTGATCTTGGTGGCCTTCGCCATGGCATGCTTGCTTTTTCCGTAAACCGTTTCTTTATGCAATTGACCACGAGGAGTCAATTGGATTTTTTCGTGGTATTTATCCTTTCCCTTAAGCTTGGTTCTGTTCTTGTTTTTGGTAACGACCTTGTTTTTTGCTTTGAACGAAATCAAAATACCTTCTATATGTTGTTTCGCCTCCTCTCTAAAATTGGGCATAGGAGGAACAAACCTTCGTTTTCTTCCACCATTTTTGTTTTCATATTGTTTGGTTATTTTATTTCGTATACCGTACAACGTACTGTTTTCTCTATCTCGTGATGCATTCAGGTTATTCAAATACTGTATGTGATTATAAGAAGTGAAAGCTACGGTCAATGCATCCATGGCATGATGCCGGTGATCGTTCCTTTTGGTCCAATCTATAATTTGCTCCACTTTTTTACCTTCCTTCCTTTCTTGTATTTCGGTCAAACCCAAGTCTCTGTATTTGGGCAAGTTCAATTCTTTCATCACATTGATCAAATCCCAGTCCTCACGCAGTTTGTCGGTAACCCTACCTGTTGTTGTATTCACTGTTCTAAAAACCCCTTCCAGTAACTGTTTTGCCTTTTTAGCGATATACTGGCTATTTCTCAGGTCTCTTTCTATAAAACCATCGGGCAGATCTTCTTTGCTCATTAAGAGTTTTTTATACTTGCCCTTACTTATGCTGCCCTTGCCTTTTTTATATAAGGTCTCTACTCTGAATTTATAGTTTTCCAAATCATTGTTATGGTCACTTTCGATAAAATCAAAAGCGGTACGATCTGCCTTTTTTAAATTTACGTTCCGATATGCCAGGGTTTTATTTGAAAAAGAATCATCGAACAGCATCGCTTTAGGAATAACGTGCTCGATATCTATTTCTTTTGAGAATAATTTTTCTCTTGGAATATATTTGTTCGTAAAAAGTGTTTTATGTCCATTTTCGCTTAACTCTTCGTATAACTTATACCTGATTACATCATTTCGGGTAGCATTCGGTATACCAAAATCTTTGGTAATGATCTTACGTACCTCTTCATTATATTTAGTGGCAGCATTAATGTACTTTGTGGTATCTGCACGTTCACTAGCCGATTTTTTAAGTTCTCTGGCCAGTTCTATCCGTATTTCCTCTGGTTTGCCGTAGGTTTCGATTACCAGATTGATCAAATTGATCATTTGGTTTAGAATTTTCTCCACCACAGGATTGCGCAAACTGTTCTTCTTCAGTAATTCTAATGTATTTTTCAAAGAGCGTTTTTCTTGCTCTTCTTTGGTCATTGAATGAGAATGATTATAGTTTGCCAAACTACAGGCTTCTGAAAATTCGTTTCCTGTTTTTAAATAAGGAAGTATTTTTTTGATTGCTCTCGCACTCAAACTCCCATAATCTGCTTGAAAAGAAACGTTTGCCAACATATTGGCATACTCCGGTTTAAAACCATACTTGGAATGTAATTTCTTTTTTAAAAAAACATTAGAATTTCCATAAATCAGTTTATCTTCTTCGGATATTTTACTATCATCTTCTGCCGAATACAACAAATGCCATAATTGATAACTTGCTTGCTTATCAAAATGATTTCTCTCTAAATCTGAATCGAATTCTAATACTTTGGAATCAATGCCAATTTCAGTAAAAATACGTTTCAATTCTTCTTTAATTTCTGATGCCGATTTTTTTGTCCAATCAAAGCCATAACCTTCATTTTTTGCAATTTCTTGATATACATTATATAAAACCTCGTTGGTTCGGTTTCCTTCTAATCCATCTTTATAATTTAGTGCCCAATCTTTAGTTTTTAATCCACTAAGTTTTAAAATTTCTGCTGTCTTTAAATTCCCTCTTAGATTAAGTTCATTAAACAATAACTCTTTTAAATCTTCATCTGGAATTGTAATTTCTTTTGTTTTCTTATTCTTGAATTCAACATTATTTAAAACTTGCCAAATCTTGAATTCTTGAAATAATGGCGATGATTTTGGTATTGCCTTATTGTGTTTTTCAAATTCACAATTAGAAATAAGATGTTTTTGCGATTTTAATTTACGTTGATAGAAAATAACAACATCTCGAATTGCTTCTTTTAATTTATTGGTTAATTCGGGATGATATTTAGCCTGTGTTTCCCATATTTTTTCAAATTCATCTAAATAATCTTGACGATAAAATACTTGATTTCGTAAACTCGTATGCGTATTATTTTTTATCTGTTTGTATAAATTTTCGCCAACGGTTTCTTTATGAAAATACAATTCTTTACTTCTGTCGCTAATTGCTCCTAAATAACCACTTGAGCTGTTAAGGTTGTTGTTGATTTCTTGTAGAACTATGGCTAATTGCTCTAAGTTTGTAACAGTTCAGCCGTTAGGCAGGTGGCAGATAGGGATTTTCAAGAAATGCCCGTTGGATGTTATCGAGCACCTTTTCCCTGTTTTTC
>QIJL01000232.1 GCA_003232435.1 Flavobacteriales bacterium
CCCGATTTCTTAAGAGGCATATCTTATTTAGAGAAATACGATTACGTCTACGACATCTTGATTTTTCCTCATCAATTGGGTGCAACTTTGGAATTTGTAAAGCAGTTTCCCCATCAGAAATTTGTTATCGACCATATCGCCAAACCGTATATTAAGGATGGCTTTTTTGACGGATGGGCCGTTTTGATGAAAGAAATTGCCAAACATCAAAACGTGTATTGCAAACTGTCAGGAATGATTACCGAGGCCGATTATGATTCTTGGACTCCTCAACAAATTATACCGTATATGGATTTGGTTTTAAAAGCTTTCGGCCCTGAAAGAACTATGTTCGGTTCAGATTGGCCGGTTTGTTTGGTAGCCGGAAATTATGGCCAGGTCAAAAACTTGGTAACCGATTTTATTGGCAATTTAAGTGATGGTGAGCAGCAAGCAATATTGAGTGAAAATGCAATGAAGTTTTACAACTTAGACGAGTAATCCTCCAAAAACTGTTCAACGAGGTAACGATACGGTTCATTGGTCGCAATCGTTAGTTGAAACCCTGCCTGCCGGTTTACCCGCCGTAGGAGGGCAGGCAGGTTAGCGCAAGTCCGCCTTGGGCGGATTCTAAAACACATATCGTTTCTTTTTGGCCAGAAGCCCGATGTGAGAAGTTGGAAGACGATCGCTTCCGACTTCGATCTTTGGTCTTCCGACAAAAACGGATTTTTTAAAAAACGAATTTCATTCGTAAAAAAAACCCCGCCGGCAGTCAGTCAGGTATGTACTTGTAGCGCATAGTGGTTTAATTTTGAACCAGTTCTTTATATGAAATACATTGCTCTGTATTACGCCAATAAATCCTTGACCACATGACCATGCACATCGGTCAGGCGATAACGTCTTCCCTGATGTTTGAACACCAATCTTTCATGGTCGATTCCGAAGAGATGCAATAAAGTAGCATGAAAATCATGCACATGCACAGGATCCTTGACTACATTGTAACTGAAATCATCTGTCTCCCCAAAAGTAAATCCGGGTTTTACGCCGGCACCTGTCATCCACATTGTAAAAGCCTTGGGGTGGTGGTCTCGACCGTAATTGTCTGCGGTAAGCTGCCCTTGCGAATAGACCGTGCGCCCGAATTCGCCTCCCCAGATGACCAAGGTATCTTCTAACATACCACGCTGTTTCAGATCTTTTACCAGAGCGGCGTTGGCTTGATCGGTCAATTTGTTTTGACTTCGAACTCCCTCCGGGCAACCGATATGTTGGTCCCAACCTTGATGATATAATTGCACGAATTTTACATCTTTTTCCAATAATTTTCGGGCCATAAGGCAATTTGCGGCGTAGGTGCCCGGATCTCTACTGTCTTTTCCGTACATCTCGAAAATATAATCGGGTTCATCTGAAAGATCCGTTACTTCCGGTACCGAAGCCTGCATTCTAAAGGCCATTTCGTATTGGGCCATTCGGGCGTTGATTTCGGGATCCCCATAGGCATCATGTTGTACACTGTTTAGTTTTGCTAAATAATCCAACATTTTACGACGATCTTTACCATCGTAATTTTCGGGATCACTTAAATAAAGTACCGGGTCTTTTCCAGAGCGGAACTGCACCCCTTGATGTTCGGTAGGTAAAAACCCGTTACCCCAAAGTCTGGAATACAAAGGTTGTCCACCCATATTTTTGGTAATCAAGGTTATAAAGGTTGGAAGGTTTTCATTGTCGGAACCTAAACCATAACTCAGCCAAGAACCTATCGAAGGCCGGCCAGGCAATTGATTTCCAGTCTGTAAAAATGTTATGGCAGGGTCATGGTTTATAGCGTCGGTTTGCATCGATTTTATGAAGCACAAATCATCTACAATTTCGGAAGTATACGGTAACAGTTCACTAGCCCAGGTTTGAGATTCCCCGTGCTGTTTAAAATTCATAATCGAGGGTGCTATCGGGAAAACGGTTTGATCAGCACTCATTCCGGTCAGGCGTTGCCCCTGACGAACCGATGGAGGAAGATCTTGGCCGAACATTTTCTTGAGTTTTGGCTTATAATCCCACATATCCAATTGCGAAGGCCCGCCACTTTGAAAAAGGTAAACAATACGTTTGGCCTTTGGTAAATGGTGCGGCAGCCCTAGACGATTTTTGTTGTAAGTTTCCAATAACTGTTCTTGAGAGTTACTTTTTACGGCAGCCCACGCTTTATCCGCATTTAATAATGAGCTTAGCGCGAGGGCACCGATGCCCAAAGAACTCTTCGTCAGAAAATTTCTGCGGTCCAACTGCCTTTCGACCTGCTGAAGGTCTTTGTTAGTCGATTTTAGAATTTTATGGTTATGGCACATAACTTTATTTTTCTTTTTTAGTTCCCCTCCTGAGGGGCCAGGGGAGGACTTATCTTTTTGTAATTGTGGCGTCCGCATTTATTATGGTGCTAGCTACGACTGCGTTGGCGGCGACTAGGGCCTTATCAAGATTATTGGCAATTCTGAATTCACCGGTATTCAACCAACCTTCCGTTTTGGGCATATTGTGTTTGAATTTTTCGTATTCCTCAATTTGAAGGTTAAGCAACACATCAAGCTCTTTTTTGTGAATAGTCCTCCCTGTAAGCTGGCGGAAAATTTTAGAAATTCCCTCATCCAAAGTATTTGATTCGGTCATATTTTTTCCCAATACCCTGGCAGCTTCGACATAAGTAGGATCGTTCAGCAAGACCAATGCCTGTAACGGGGTATTCGTTTCTTGACGACGCACGGTGCAGTACGAGCGATCCGGTGCATCAAACGTTGCGATGGTCGGGTGGGGAACGGACCGCTTCCAAATGGTATACATACTCCTGCGATATAGTTTTTCCCCTTCGTCCTCTTGATAAATTGCCCCATTGATTTTCCAGAGGCCCTTCGGTTGGTACGGTCGAACACTTTTTCCTCCGATTTTCCGGTTCAAAAGTCCGGAAGCTGCCAAGGCGTTGTTCCGTAGCATTTCGCCCGTTAGTCGCTTTGTCGAGCCTCGAGCGAGCAATCGGTTTTCAGGATCCCTGTTCATTAGTTCTTCCGAGGATTTTGAGGATTGCCGATACGTCGAGGACATTACTATTAATTTGTGCAAGGACTTTACATCCCAGCCTGATTCCATGAATTTTGTTGCCAACCAATCCAATAATTCGGGATGGCTCGGAAGTTCGCCCTGATTTCCAAAATCTTCAGTGGTTTTTACGATACCGGTACCGAAAATGTTCTGCCAATATCGATTGACGGCCACCCTTGCCGTAAGCGGATGATTTTCACTAGTTATCCATTGGGCCAACCCAAGTCTATTTTTTGGTAAGGAATCAGGATACGCGAATATTTTTTCAGGAGTGTTAGGGAATACTTGTTCGCCGTAAGTATCGTACTGCCCTCGCTCTAAAATAAAAGTCTCTCGTGGCTCGTGCATTTCTTGCATGACCATGATTTCCTGAACTCGATCCATACTATCGACCAGTGCTTTTTTGGTTTTTTCAAGATCCGCCAAAGAATTTCTGTACTCACTGGAATTATTGGAAGCATAGTACTCGCCCAACCATTTTTTTTCTGTCGGGGAAAGTTTTTCAGGAATTTTGGCCAACAGATTTTGCAATGCTTTATTGTCAACGATCTGCAATACCTCTATAGGGTTTAATTCTTTTCCAAAAACCAAAATATCGTCAACAATTGCTCCACCAATACCTTTTCCGCGCCATCTGGCCCCGATTTGAAGTCCCGGATCCGCTGGTACTCCTGCCACTGCGAACGCCTTGTCATTGAAAAGAATATCCTTATATAAATTGTCGACTTGTGTTTCGGTCTCCAATTCTTTTCCGTCGAGAAAAACTTTCAATCCGCTTGCCTTACTGGATCCGTCGTAGGTCATGGTCAAATGCACCCATTTTTCTTTTGGAATATCGTTCAAGGACTTTTTGATTATCGCATTCGCCGGATGAAGATGTGCCAACACCAGTTCAACTTTGTTATCCTTTAAAGCCAAATGATACCCCCTGAAATTGTATAGCTTGGCCCCTACGCCTTTGTGAAAAACTACTCCTGTTTCCAGCTCTTTGGGTACCCAGATGCGAATTCCGATACTAAAAGGTTGGTGTCTTTGAAACCTTCCGACTTTCTCTAAATGAAGCCAAGTATCGCCATCCATTTTTAGGCCATCTCCATCAAAGCCATCAGCAAAAGTTGCTTTATGATTCTCCCCGTATTGTTGTCGCATAATTCCTTTTTGGGAGGGATTTAGTTGGTTGTGTATTTGTTTGGAATTGAAATCAAGTTTGGCCACAAGTCCATCAGGCGGTTTTTGCGGATTGATTTTTTGATATCCTGAGGAAGCGATCCATTTTTCGACTTGGGTCTTTTCGTCATCAACTATCCGTTGCACGACTTTTTCTTTTTCCGCGACAAGTCCGTTGACATAGGTCAAGAATTTATCCTGTTCCTCGGTAGGAAGCTGAAGATTGGGGGCAGGCATAGAAAAGTCAAAGGAAATCTGCCCCGATTCGTTTACATTGTTGAAGAAACTGTACATCTCATAATAGTTCTTCTGCGAAATCGGATCATATTTATGGTCATGGCATTTGGCGCAGGCCATTGTAAGTCCCATAAGACCTTCGCTGACTGTATTCGTGCGGTCGGCCGCGTATTCAGAACGAAACTCCTCATCGATGATTCCGCCCTCACCGTTCTGTGGATGCAAACGATTGAATGTCGTTGCAAGAATCTGCTCTTTCGAAGCATTCTGCATCATATCGCCAGCAATCTGCCAACGAATAAACTCATCGTAAGGCATATTTTCGTTAAACGATTTGATGACCCAGTCACGCCATGGCGAAACATCGCGATAACGATCTACTGTGTATCCGTGTGTATCTGCATAACGTGAGAGATCCATCCAATCCAAAGTCATTTGTTCCCCATAGTGGAGCGAGGCCAAAAGACGATCCACTTGTTTTTCGTAAGCATCGGGGGAATCATCGTTTAGAAAGGCATCGATTTCTTCTAAACTTGGAGGAAGGCCGGTCAAATCAAAACTCAATCTTCGCAACAAGATTTCTTTGTCGGCTTTTGGAGAAGGGTCGAGTCCTTCTTTTTCCAGCTTTGCCAAAATAAAATTATCAATGGGGTTAGTGGTGGTTCAATATTTTCAGGTGGCAGAAAAGCCCAATGGTCTTTATATTCAGCACCTTCATCTATCCACCGTACTAACATGGCCTTTTCATAATCAGTTAAAGTCAGGTGGGATTCGGGCTTCGGCATAACAAGCTCTAGATCATCGGAAAGAATGCGAGAAACCGTCTCGCTTTTGCTTAAATTTCCAGGTTTGACGGCATACTTTCCAGGATTATCTTTTAATTCGGAATATGCAAGTTCTGGAAGATGCAATTGAAGCCCTGCTTTGACTTTAGCTTTGTCAGGCCCATGGCAAATGAAGCATTTATCCGACAGGATAGGTTTTACGTGCAGATTGAAATCCAATTTTTCAGGAAGTTTTTCGTAGGCCATTTCAACCGATTTGGGCAAATCGGGGCCGCCACAGGAAACCGAAGCAAAGACCAACAGACCCAGTATGCTATTTTCTATGCGTGACATTTGATTGTAACCCTTTTATGTTTATCCCAAAGTTATCGATTTTTAGCTTTACGATTATTGAACTCGTCTTGAGTTGCTGTTTGGAACCGAGCCCGCCTGCCAGACGGGCAGGAATGAAGGCTTCCCGCCTGAACGGACGGGCAGGTTGCGATCTAATGAAGGCTTTTTTGAGTTGCATGGCAGGGCTACGGAAAGAAAAAAAGTCGAAAAAAGGGTAAAAAAGAGCAATTTTTTAGCCAATTGAAAAAGTTTAAACGAGTTCGATATATACTATCAGAAATTAATATTTACATCTCGTTTTATAAACGTTTGAAATGTCCATAGTTGCATTCGATGGCCTTAATCTTTCAAAGATATCGCTCTAGGTTCAGGCTTCAAAACAAACTAGCCTGCTGAGGAAATGTCAAAAAGACGGTTCAGGGACTATAATTTTGCAAACTCTGTACTTCAAATCGGGATAAACTATCCTTTTTAGTATATTTAGTATCAGGTCGGGCATTTTCCCGGAACCCCTGGTAAATATTTTAAGGAATGAAAATCCGTAGCTCCCTGTTTTTCCTACTTCTCCATTTTCATTTTACGGCCCA
>QIJL01000105.1 GCA_003232435.1 Flavobacteriales bacterium
ATTGAATCCTGATACGCCTTTGCACAATACAGTACATTCTTTTAGTATAGAAGGTGAAATCGATGAAGTGGTTTTTAAAAGCGCATTTCAAGATCTTGTGGATCGGGTCGATGCCTTACGTACTATCTTTACCGAAGTAGATGGCATACCTTATCAATCGATCCTATCAAGTTTAGAACATACGACAGAGGTACTTGACTTCTCATCGGGCCACAAAAAAAAAGAAATAGATAATTGGCTACTCTTAAGATCTCAACAAAAACTCGACCTTACCACCAAGAGCTTTGATACGGCTTTACTTAAAACCGGCAATGAAAAGTATATCTGGTTTTTAAATATGCACCATCTTATAACCGATGCCGTTTCTGCAACGCTAGTGTTTAAATACCTCTCAAAAATATACCGTCATGTCAAAGAAGACACCTTAAATAAGCTAGGGACAATACCTTCTTTTAAATCTTATATCGATTTTGAAAACAAAGAACGTAACGAAACCCGAAACAATGACATCAAAACATACTGGAAAGAGAAAATTGAACCAATCAAAGAACTTCCAGCACTTTATGGTGCGCATGCTTACGAAAAAACTACAGTGTCAACACGAATCTCTTTGAAACTAGGGCCTGGGCGTTCGCAAAAATTAAAAGCACTCGCAGGGCGAACTGAAATCAAAGGTTGGACCCAGAACCTGACCCTTTTCAATATACTGGCCACATTATACGCAACTTTCATTTATCGCGTAAGTGGACAAAAATTCTTTGCATTCGGCGCACCAATGCACAATCGAACCAATAAAGGGTTTAAAGAGACCGTGGGCTTATTTATCGAAATATTCCCCATAGTAGTCGAATTCGAGAATGATGACACCTTTGCCACTGTTTTCAATCGTATAAAATTGGAAAGCAATGATTATCTGAGATATGCACAATCTGGTATGGCAACGCCAGAAATAAGCAGTAGTTTCAATAGTATCTTAAATTTCATCAATGCGGGTTTTTCTGATTTTGATGGTCGCAAAGTAAGATCGGAATGGATGCACCCCGGTCATATAGATATCTCACACCAAATGCGCTGCCATGTCGTTGATTTTGATGGCACGGGAGAATTAGAAATACTTTTTGATTTAAACCACGGTGTATTCAGTTCATATTTGGTCGAAAAGGTACCGCAGCATTTTCTAAATCTATTTGATGCTTTTATTGAAGACATCAACACCCCAATTGGCAGACCAGGCCTACTATCAAAAAAAGAAATCGATAGTTATACTACATCCGGTAAGGTAAAAGCAATACAGAATTCAGTAGTCGATCAATTTCACCAAACTGTAGAAAAGTGGCCTACAAAAAATGCGGTACACTATAAAACGAATGTTTACAGCTATGCCGAACTCAATAAAAGATCAAATCAGCTTGCCGCTTTTTTGCAAAAACACAAAATAGAAAAAGGACAGCGTGTAGGTATCCACATGAAGAGGTCCGCTGATTATATTGTTAGCGTACTTGCGGTATTAAAGATGGGGGCAATTTTTATTCCCATTCCTCCAGATCAGCCATTCGAGCGAATAAAATTTATAATATCAGATGCAGATTGTGCCTTGGTGTTATCACATTCAGAACTTGGTGAAATCATTGACGAGATTTCTATACCGGTTATATCTGTGGATAAAAGCCAACAGATCATCAATGAAATGAGTCAGGTAAACTCGTCCGTTTCTATTCAAGGGGATGATTTGGCGTACATTTTATACACATCGGGTTCAACAGGAAGCCCTAAAGGAGTTTTGATCTCGCACGGAGCCTTGGCCAATTACCTTACATGGGCGGCAAGTCAATACAAATCGGACGAACCGTTTATTTTTCCGCTTTTTACCGCTATCGGATTTGATCTGACCATCACCGCTACCTTCTTGCCATTGATAACAGGTGGTGAACTAGTGGTATACAAAGAAAGTAATAATGGCCCTGATGTTTCCTTAATGGAAGTATTGGAAGAAAATCGAGTGAATAGCATAAAACTTACACCTTCGCATTTAGCTTTGATTCAAGACAATGATCATACCACTTCCCTGATAAAAACCATGATCGTGGGCGGTGAGGATTTTAAAACCGACCTGGCAGCTTCAGTACAGAAATCCTTTGGAAAAAATTTACGGATTTTCAATGAATACGGCCCAACCGAGGCCACCGTGGGCTGCATTGTCAGCAAATTTGATTCGGAGCGCCATACGCATTCTTCCGTACCGATCGGCAAATCAATAACCAATATGGATGCCTATCTACTGGATGGCCATGGAAACTTAGTGCCCAAAGGTGTAGTCGGGGAACTTTATTTAAGCGGAAAAAGTCTGGCACAAGGTTATGTAAATCTTGAGGCGCTTACAGAGGAAAGATTCGTTATAAATCCTTTTGTTCCAGACGCTAAAATGTACCGTACAGGAGACCTTGCCCGATGTAACCTTCATGGGGAGTTGGAATATTTGGGCAGGTCCGACGAACAGGTCAAGCTGAATGGATTTCGCATTGAGCTATCCGATATAGAGGCGAATTTAACGGAGTACCAAGAAATCGAAAATGCTGCGGTAGTACTTATCGAAGACAATAAGAAGGTCGAGGAAAGTGAAATTATCAATTGTAAAGAATGTGGCCTGCCCTCCTCCTATCCCAACATTGACTTTGACCAGAACGATATTTGTCATTTGTGCAATTCCTTCAAGGGTTATAAAGAGAAAACCGATAAATACTTTAAGAATGAAGATGAGCTCGGGCAACTTTTGAAATCTAGAAAAGATGAAAATCGAAAATACGATTGTCTCACCCTTCTCAGCGGTGGTAAAGATAGTACGTATGTTTTGGCCAGGTTAACAAATATGGGGTTAAGAGTTCTTGCCTTTACCTTGGATAACGGGTATATTTCCGAACAAGCAAAGGCCAACATAGCCAAAATCACCGAAAAATTCGGGGTGGATCATATTTATGGGGAAACACCCCACATGAACAAAATTTTTGTCGACAGCCTATACCGTCATAAAAATGTGTGCAACGGTTGTTTCAAGGCAATCTATACCCTCAGCACAAAAGTTGCCTTGGAAAAAGACATTCCATTTGTAGTAACCGGACTTTCACGAGGTCAGTTTTTTGAAACGCGTCTGACCGAAGAACTTTTTTGGGACGATACCGCGGATACGACGACCATAGATGACACCATACTTGAAGCAAGGAAGCTCTATCATCAAGAAGAGGATGCCATAAAGCAGTACCTCGACACATCGATGTTTAGCTTGAACGGTACTTTCGAAAAAGTGCAGTATGTCGATTTCTACCGATACAGCGATGTCAGTCTCACGGAAGTACTGAAATACCTGAAGGAAAAAGCCGATTGGATAAGACCGACCGATACGGGCCGATCGACCAATTGTCTGATCAACCAGGTAGGCATTCACGTACATAAAAAGGAGCGTGGTTACAGTAATTATGCTTTTCCATATAGTTGGGATGTCCGTTTAGGACACAAAAACAGGGACGAGGCCTTGGAAGAAATCAATGAGTATATCGATGTGGCCGAAGTTGAAAAAATCATGGATGAAATAGGGTATGGGAAATCAGAAGACGGCGAAGTGCAACGACAACGATTGGTAGGATACTATACGGGCAAATCAAAAATTCCGTGGGTCGACCTGAACCGGCATCTTTCGAAAAAGCTTCCTGAATATATGTTGCCCGGCAGCTACAAATACCTAGAGGAGCTTCCCTTGACGGCCAATGGAAAGGTAGATAAGACAGCCTTACGGGGTCTTACCGATATACAAATAGAATTAGACTCTCCCTTTGTGGCTCCTAGAAATGAAATTGAGACCCTTTTGGAAGAAATCTGGAAGGAAGTTCTAAAATTGAAAAAAATTGGGGTACACGACAATTTTATCATTTTGGGCGGGCATTCCCTGGCCGCCATTCGGGTCACATCTCGATTGAACGAGCAATTGGCACTCAACCTGCCCCTGAGCAAAATATTCGAATTACCGACAATTTCGGAATATGCAAAATATATAGAGGAAACCTTGACGGCCCTCTTAGAAAATTAGAAGTAATACAAAAAAGGTCAAAGGAAATTTAATGCCTCGTGGGCTTGCCCCGAGGTAGTTTACTCTTAAACGTTTAAAATTAGGTTTATTTTTAACGGAATGAGAGAAAAAGCCGATAGGTTTTACATTAAAATCGACCAAACCTCCATAAAGATGATTGTTTTTATCAGGCCTTTCTGCAATAGGGATTTGCACTATTTATAAGATGTTGAAAAAGCTAGTTTGTTTTAAGAGACTGTTTTGAAATATCCCGATTATTTTCTTATGCCCCCTTTTTGCGCATAACTGCGTTATACGCCGGCCGGCGGATGCCTTGTTCTGCATCCCTCCCTGCCGGTAGGCAGGAAAAATAAGTCATAACAATCTAACGACATATTTCAAAATAGTCTCTAAATCACCCCCCTCTTAGGCTTTAAACCAAAAAATACTTACCATTCAACCCTAATAATCAACTCTTTCAATACTTTTTTTTAGCAATTCGGGATAATTTCGTTTTTTTGTTCAATCTAAGAAGATGCGAACAGGATCCATAAAAGGCTTGAAGCCACAATTTATCAAACAAATAGCATTGCTCATGAGCATTTGCTATGCGTTGAATTTGCTGCAGTTTCAAATAAGCCCGATTCTTCATTCGATTTCGCATGTTCTGGAAGTTCCTGATAATATGATATCAAATCATTCAATGTCTTCGAGCGGATATGGGATACATGATCACCGCGACCATGACTCTATGCAAATAACGCATGAACATGAAATTATAGATTTACTCGATTCAATTTTGGAATCTTCAAAAGAAGAGAACGATTCCGACGAAACAATACTTTCAGAATTGAAGTTCCATAAGCAAATAAGTATCGAGAAATATCAAAAAAAGGGAGTTTTCGAAACGAAAAAATCCAAACTCTTTTGGGCAAAATCCCAAAAATCGAATAGAGGTCATTTCCGAATACTTCAAGAACCTCCACAATTGTCCTAGAGCCTGTTTTGAAATATCTCGATTATTTTCTTATACCCTCTTTTTGCGCATAACTTCGTTAAAATTTTAAACCGTAGCGATGCTATGC
>QIJL01000088.1 GCA_003232435.1 Flavobacteriales bacterium
TCCCAATAGACTGAAGTACCCGAAAGGCTGGGGTAGGTAGTGTTTGCCAACATGCCGTGGAGTCCGTGCCCGAATTCATGAAACAATGTCGCTACTTCATTGAAAGTCAATAGAGATGGTTTTGTTTCCGTAGATGGTGTGAAATTGCAAACATTCGAGATATGCGGACGCACATTCTCGCCGTCTTTGCGGTATTGCGATTTATAGGAAGTCATCCAAGCGCCACCGCGCTTTCCTTTTCGCGGGTGGAAATCAGCATAAAATAAAGAGATGAAGCTCTTTTCGTTATCGTAAACCCGGAAGCGTAAACCCGGAAGGTTTTTACTTCTTCATGATATTTTTCGACATCAAAGACCTCCTCGAACTGCAATCCGAATAACTTTTCGGCAACTTTAAAAACCCCGGAAATCACGTTCTCGAGTTTGAAATAAGGTTTTAGTTGTTCGTCATCAAGGCTGAAAAGTTTCTGTTTTAGTTTTTCGGAATAATAAGATCCATCCCATTTTTCAAGTCGATTAATACTATCCGACTCTTTGGCGAAATCTTCCAATTGTTTGAATTCACGTTCTGCTGCAGGTTTTGCCTTTTCCAATAGTTCGCTTAAAAACGAATGGACTTTCTCAGGAGTTTCTGCCATACGCTCTTCCAATACAAAATGTGCATGTGTTTCATAACCTAAAAGATTTGCCCTTTCGTGACGTAGATTGGCTATTTTGAGCACATTTTCTTGATTGTCAAGCTCATCTCCTTTAAATGCTTTGCTTCCGAATGCCAATGACAGCTTTTTTCGAAGTTCCCTATTCTTGGCATATTTCATAAAGGGAATATAGCTAGGGTAGTCCAACGTTATCAGCCAACCTTCTTTATCTTTTAATTTGGCCAATTGTGCCGCAGCTTCCTTTGCACCATCGGGTAGGCCATCCAAGTCTTTTTCATCCGTCAGCGGCAGTTCATATTTATTGGTTTCTGCCAGAATGTTTTCTCCGAATTTCAATTTCAGTTTTGAGAGTTCCGCATCGATTTCCCGCAAACGTTTCTTTTTCTCTTCGGAAAGATTGGCTCCGTTGCGACTAAAGCTTTTATATCTTTTATCAAGCAGTGTTTGTTGTTCTACTGATAAATCCAAATCATCTTTTTGTTCATAGACGGATTTGATCCTTTTGAATAATTCTTCGTTCAACGTAATATCATTTCCAAATTCTGCGAGTAAGGGGGAGACCTCTTGGGCGATTTTTTGGATTTCCTCGTTCGTTTCGGCGGAATTCAGATTGAAGAAAACACTGGAAATTCTATCCAATTGCTGCCCTGAAAACTCAAGAGCTTCAATGGTGTTTTCGAATGTCGGTGCCCCCGAATCGCTTGTAATGGCATCGATTTCTGTGCGGGCATCTTCCATTGCTCCAAGAAAGGCCGGTTTGAAATGTTCGTTCTTGATTTGGGAAAAGGGTGCGGTATCGAATTTTTCTAATAATGGGTTCATTCTTTATCTTTTTCTCTGTGTATCTCCTTGCTTTTCTCAGTGTACCTCTGTGGAATAGCTGCTACACAGAGTAAAAGGAGTTTCACAGAGGTATTTTGACACGAATTACACTAATTTTCACGAATTCATAACTCTGAACCCATAACTCATAACTTTTTACTACCAACTGCTCACTTATTACTGCTCACTTCTTACTGTTTACTGATTTCGCTCCTTCAATCACTTTCTGCTTCAAGCCTTCTTTATAAAGAATAATTTTGTCGAGAACACATTTGTCGGAACTTCCAATAATCTGCGCCGCAAGAATTCCGGCATTTTTCGCCCCGTTCAAGGCTACTGTTGCCACAGGAACACCTCCCGGCATTTGAAGAATGGAGAGCACGGAATCCCATCCGTCGATAGAATTACTACTTTTTACGGGCACGCCGATTACGGGTAGAGGAGACATAGATGCAACCATCCCCGGTAAATGTGCCGCCCCGCCGGCCCCGGCAATAATAACGGAATAACCATTGGTATGGGCATTTTTACTGAAATCGAAAAGTTTTTCCGGGGTACGGTGCGCGGAAACAATGTCAACATCGACCTCGATATCGAATCCTTTTAAAATATCGATGGCATCTTGCATGACGGGCAGGTCGCTAGTGCTTCCCATTACTACGGCTACTTTGCTCATGAGGTTTAATTTTTATTTCTGTTGAGAATGCTGATGATTAATTTCTTGACTGTTTCCATTTCTACGGATTTACTCGAAGCAATAAACAAAGTTAAGCTAGCGAGCGCTTCATTGCTAATAATCGGATTCCCTATTTTATCGATCAATAGGTTGTTCCGTTGAAGAAACATCAAAAAGCAAGCAGCCGCTATTCTTTTATTTCCATCGGTAAAAGCATGATTTTTAACTATGTAGGTATAGAAGGGTCGCCGCTTTTTCTTCTATGCTAGGGTAGAAATCTGCTTCTTCAAATCCTTTTGAAATCTGTGCTACGGCACTTTTAAAGCTTTGGTCTTTTTCAAACCCGAAAACAGCTGAATCAAACTCTTGTTTCATTTGGTCTATTAAGGCTTGATATTCTTCCTTTAGAGGATAAATCGCCTTTCTTTCTGTTAGTCCCCGGGCATCTAAATTTTCCCGGTCATAATCATCTAATAGTGTTAGACCTTTGGCAAATTGGTTTAAATATTCGAAGCCTTCTTCATTCGCCTTTTCCTCTATCGCCCTGCTTACGATTTGAATGCCCGAGCGAAGGAATTTGATTTCCTTTTCTGTTTCCTTAAGTCGCTTGTGGTTAAGTGAATAACCGTTTATGAGATGGTCTTTGATAACTTGGTTAGCCCATTTTCTAAATAGTATCCCTTCATGGGATTTTACCCTGAAACCAACTGAAATTATTAGGTCAAGATTGTAGCTGCTTGTTTCTCGAACTACTTTTCTATTCCCTTCTTTTTGAACTTGGCGAAATTTTCGCCAAGTTGATTTTTTGTCCAGTTCTCCTTCAGCATAAATGTTACTTATGTGATATCCTACGGTTCTCCTTGATTTACCGAAAAGAACGGTCAAATCGTACTCTGAAGCCCATACGGTATCTTCGTCGAGGTTTATCTCGATTTGGGTTTTTTTGTCCTTAGAGACGTAAATAGCGATATTTGGTCTAGCATTTTCAATCAAAAATCAGTTGTTATTTTTAGTATAAACGTTATGAGCAAAAATGCACAATCCTATTTTGAAACGACCTTAATCGTTTCCTTTACTTGTCGCGCAATCTCCCTTGCCTTAGAAATATCCTCATTCACAATCGTCACGTGACCCATCTTGCGAAAAGGGCGCGTTTGTTTTTTCCCATAGATATGGGGTGTAACTCCTTCCATCTTTAGAATTTCCTCCATATTTTCATAAACCACTTCTCCCGTATGATTTTCTGCACCAACTAAATTTACCATGATTCCGGCGACCTTATTTTCTGTATTTCCCAATGGGAGGTCTAAAATCGCCCTCAGGTGTTGCTCGAACTGGTTCGTATAACTGGCCTCAATACTATAATGACCACTATTATGGGGTCTAGGTGCTACCTCATTGACTAAGATTTTATCTTCCTGCGTTTGGAACATTTCTACGGCCAGCAATCCCACATGTTGTATTTTATCGGATACTTTTAACGCTACTTTCTCTGCTTCTTTTGCCACCGCCAAATCAATTCGAGCGGGACAAATAACATATTCGACTTGATTGGCTTCCGGATGGAATTCCATCTCTACTACCGGATACGTTTTTACTTCTCCGCTAACGCTTCTCGAAACAATGACCGCAAGTTCGTTTTTGAAGTCGATCACCTCTTCAGCGATACATTCTCCGGAAGGTAATCCTTCCAAATCTTCGATTTTACGTACAACCTTGACACCTTGCCCGTCATAGCCGAATTGGGCCACTTTCCAGATAAACGGAAAATTCAGTCCACCGTTGGCGATACTATCTTCGATTTCGCTTTTGTAAGCAAAGCGATTAAAGTCCGCCGTGGGAATTCCATTATCCACATAAAACAGTTTTTGTCTGGCCTTGTTCTGTATAATCCGCAAGGCTTTGGTTGGCGGATAAACTTTTTTGCCCTCTTCTTCCAATTTCTCGAGGGCATCGAGATTCACATTTTCGATTTCGATGGTCAATACATCGACATCTTTCCCGAATTTGTATACTGCATCAAAATCGAGCAAACTCCCCTTAACAAATTCATTACAGGCAATTTTGCAGGGTGCTTCCTCTGAAGCATCCATGACCTTGGTGCGAATGTCCCATTTTCGGGTCTCGTACAAAAGCATTTTGCCAAGCTGCCCGCCACCTAAAATTCCCAAAGTAAAATTGCTAGAAAAGTACTCCATTGCTATTCGTTTGGCCTTGTTTTAAAGGTCATGCGACAAAAATACGTCTAAATCTTAAAACCTTGTGCATCGTTCAGAAAAAGCTATTTCCATAAAGAAAAATTGTGCTGGCAAGTCCTCCCTCAATCCCTCCGGAGGAGGGAGGGTTCAAGTCCTTTCCCCAGCAGGGAGAGGATTTAGGAGAGGAGACTTTATTATACAAAATCACTCTTAAAAAGAGAAATCAAAATGTTATATTTGGCATCCCATAAAAAATGACTGTGATCAAGCTCCACGACGAATATTTTAAACCTTTTTTATCCGAAGAACAAATCTTGACGGCCGTTAAAACTTTGGCCGAGAAGGTTGCTGCGGACTATAAAGACGAGACGCCGATTTTTGTCGGGGTACTCAACGGGGCTTTCATGTTCGTGTCCGATTTTCTAAAAGCCTATCCGCATCCATGTGAGGTGTCGTTTGTGAAAATGAGCTCGTACGGCGGCTTGACCTCTACTGGAATCGTCGAAACCTTGCTCGATGTCTCTGAAGATATCGAGGGCAGAAGTGTCATTATTTTAGAGGATATCATCGACACGGGCCGCACCCTGCAAGAACTGATCCATATGTTCTCGAACATCAATGTAAAAGAATTCAAAATCGCCAGCCTTTTTTACAAATCGGAAATCTACAACGGCGAATATACGATCGACTACGTAGGTATCGAAATACCCGATAAATTTATCGTGGGGTACGGATTGGATTATAAAGAACTCGGCCGTAACCTACGGGAGGTATACCAACTAAACCAAAAGCATATGATCAATCTTGTATTATTCGGCAAACCAGGTGCTGGCAAAGGTACCCAGGCTGATTTTTTGAAGGAAAAATATAATCTGATGCATATTTCTACGGGAGATCTTTTCCGTTTTAATATGAAAAATGATACGGATCTGGGTAAGTTGGCCAAATCGTATATCGACAAAGGCGATCTCGTCCCCGACGAGGTTACGATAAAAATGCTGGAAGAT
>QIJL01000024.1 GCA_003232435.1 Flavobacteriales bacterium
TTGATACGTTTCAGTTCTTCGTACTCTTTCAATTGCGCTATCAGTCCGCTCCCGGTTTTTTCGAAGGTTACTTTTCGGGTTTCCTTTTGAAGTTTTCTAACACGGGACCCAGGTTTTATGAATACCTGGTTGACCCTTTTTTTGATGTTGCTAGATCGAGATAGGTAAATAATTTCCCCATCCTTATTGTACATATAAAATATCCCGGTTGCAACTGGTAATGAGTCTACAATATCCAATTGTCTTTCAGAAAGCTCGCCGGTGCTAGCTTCACGAAGGACACTTTTGGTAATGGTCTTGTCGGAATCTTTTGCCAATAAAAGTTTAAACAATTTCAAGGTGGCCAGAGCATCCCCGTTTGCACGGTGCCGATCGCTAACGGCTATGCCCAATGAACGCACCAGTTTACCCAAACTATGCGATTCTGCATCGGGAAGCAATTTTTTTGACAGATCCACCGTACATAGTGTTTTTCTCTCATAATCATAACCCAGTCGTCGGAATTCCGTTCTTAAAATGCGATAATCGAATTGGGCGTTGTGCGCCACTAAAACAGAATCCTCAGTGATTTCTACGATTCGTTTGGCAATTTCATGGAATTTTGGCGCCGTACGCAACATTTTGCTGCTGATGCCGGTCAACTTTACTACAAAGGGCTGGATTTCTTTTTCGGGATTTACAAGACTGATGAATTTATCTACGACTTCATGCCCATTGAATTTATGAATGGCGATTTCGGTAATGCCCTCTTCATTGTATTTTCCGCCGGTTGTCTCTATATCGAGTATGGTGTACATATATTTTTTATCAGACCTAACAGGTTTACAAAACCTGTTAGGTCTAGTGGTAATTTCTAGCCCCAAAGATACTACTTCCGATGCGTACCATCGTGCTGCCTTCTTCGATAGCAATTTGATAGTCGCCGCTCATTCCCATAGAAAGAACAGAAACATTGGGAAGCAAATTTCTTAAACCCTCGAAAATCGATTTTAATTGTTTGAACTCTTTCCTGATTTGTGCTAAATCATCTGTAAAAGTGGCCATCCCCATAAGTCCGACTACGCGAACGTTTTTTAGATTTTTAAATTCTTCGGATATTGCAATTTCTTGAAGTTCATTTTCATCGAGCCCGAATTTGGTGTCTTCCTCGGCAATATGTATTTGCAGTAGACAATCGATTACACGATTATGCTTTGCCGCTTGTTTGTCGATTTCCTTCAACAACCGGAAGCTATCTACACCATGCACCAAAGAAACGAATTCAGCCATATATTTGACCTTGTTCCTTTGTAGGTGCCCGATCATATGCCATTCGATGTCTTTTGGGAGTTCTACCCATTTCTGCACCATTTCTTGAACCTTGTTCTCGCCGAAGACTCTTTGACCACCTTCATAGGCTTCCAAAATTGCATTATCGGGTTTTGTCTTTGAGACAGCTACCAAGGTCACATGACCTGGCAATTCTTTTTTTATTTCAGCAATGTTTTCTTTAATCGACATTTTTTAGCTTTTATCCAACAACCCATATTACAACCCTGCCTGCCCTCCGTCCTCCTTCGTCCGACACCCTGCCCGTTCCGTTCAGGCGGGCTCCCCTCAACTGAGGGGAGGGGCCATCACAATTAAACTTTTATCCAATGATCGAATTATCTAAAAATCAAACAATCCAAACTACAGTTCATAAATCGCGACCCCACTTCTCAACTTAGGTTCGATATAGGTGCTTTTGGGCGGCATTACTAGACCTGCGTCCGCAATGGCTTTTATTTCATCAATGGTAACGGGTACCATGTTAAAACCAACTTTGAACCTGCCCTTATCGATTTCATCTTTCATTTTGACCACATTGTACTTGTCGTAACCATAGGCGATGCGCTTGTCTTTTCGCAAATCGTGTATACCTAAAATAGGTTCGAGAATGGTCTTGAAAAGTATCTGTGTATCCAGTTCGCTTAAAGAATCAGAGAAGGAATAAACTTTTTTACGTAAATAAAGCGAATAGAACTCCCCATCTAAATACATGCTGAAGTGATGTTTTTTAGTTGGCTTGTAAAGTATGTTTCCTTTGTTTTCGATGCGATAAAACTCATCCAACTTTATTAAGAATTCTTCTTTGCTCAAACCATTCAGGTCTTTGATTTTACGATTGAATTCGTAAATCCTTATTTCGGATTCCGGAATCAAATAGCTCATGAAATAGTTATACGGTTCCTTGCCGGAATGTTCGGCGTTGGCCGATTTCGCATTTTCAGCAAAAAGATTCGAGGATGCACTTCGATGATGGCCGTCAGCAATATAGAGCGCATTTGACTTTTCAAACTCCGCCTTAAGCCTTGCTATTACTTCCTTTTCAGAAATGACCCAAAGCTTGTGACCTACTTTGTCACGTGTGGTAAAATCGTATTCGGGTTCCTTTTCTTTTTCCTTTTTGATGATTTCGGCTATGGGTGGCTTATCTTTATAAGTCATCAAGACCGGTTCGGCGTTGAATTCCACGGTTTTTAAATAATTTGCGAATAGTTCTTCGCGACCTTGCAAAGTAGCTTCATGTTTTTTGATAACATCGTTTTGGTAGTCTGAAATACTGGTTCCACAAAAGAGTCCGCAGCATTGAAAATCATCCTTTTCAATTTGATAGAGATAAAAACTGTCTCGCGCATCCTTCAGAAGAATGTTATCCTCTAGAAATTCCAAATACCTGTTATGCACCAATTTGTAGCGTTCTTGACCCGATACATTCTTGGAATACTTGTAACCCGGATTGATAATATGCAAAAACGAAAACGGATTGAACGCCAAGACGGCGTTCAATTCTTTTCGGGAATATTCTTGGTATGAACGCGAAACCACAAAAGCCACTTTGTCCTTTGCGGGTCGGATAGCCTTGAAAGGTTTTATGGTCGCCATTTAAAAATCAATTGAATTGGGCGGCAACTTTCTCCGCTTTTTTTGATTCGGAATAGTCATAAAAACCTTCGCCCGATTTGACACCTAATTTACCTGCCATTACCATATTTACGAGTAGGGGGCAGGGGGCGTACTTCGGATTTTCAAATCCGTCATGCAAAACATTAAGAATAGAAAGACAAACATCCAATCCAATTAGATCAGCTAGCTGCAACGGACCCATAGGATGGGCCATACCCAATCTCATGACCGTATCGATTTCGGAAACACCTGCCACTTCGTTATGCAGTGTTTCGATAGCCTCATTGATCATAGGCATCAGAATACGGTTTGCCACAAAACCCGGGGCATCGTTCACTTCGACCGGAATCTTTCCTAAGTCTTCGGAGAGATTCATTATGGTCTTGGTTGTCTCATCTGAAGTAGCACGACCCCGAATAACTTCCACTAATTGCATTAAGGGAACGGGATTCATAAAATGCATCCCGATAACTTTCTCGGCGCGTTGCGTGACCTCTGCAATTTGCGTTATGGAAATCGAAGAGGTATTGGTGGCCAAAATGGTATTCGAATCGCAAAGGGAATCCAGCTCTTTGAAAATTTTCAGCTTTAGGTCCAGGTTTTCGGTTGCCGCCTCGACCACAAGATCAACATCTTTCACGCCGCCCGGAATGGAAGTATGACCAGAAATTTTTTCCAGTGTCGCTGCCTTGTCAGCTTCTGAAATTTTTTCCTTGGCGATCATGCGGTCCAAATTTTTGATAATCGTCGCCATGCCTTTATTTAACGACTCTTCCGAAATGTCAATTAAATTGACTTGGTAACCACCTTGTGCAAATACATGGGCGATTCCGTTGCCCATGGTCCCTGCACCTATGACTGCTATTTTTTTCATTTTTTTATTCTTTAGCTCACCTCCTCATCTGAGGAGGGGAATGAATTCCTACATCCCGATGGCTATCGGGGTGTCGGGAAAAAGGGGAGGTTGAAACTCAATGCAAAGATTGAAAATCAACCCCTCCGTCCTCCGCGAAAAGCGGAGTCCACCTCCCCTCAGCTGAGGGGAAGAGCCACTTTTATCCAAGAATCCAACATTCTAATTACCGAACGAATCGATTATCCGCAACGCCACTTCCAAGGCTTTTGCCCCTTGTTTTAAAGTAACTACCGGCGTTGTATTATTTGCAATGGCATCCGCAAAGGTTTCGAGCTCGTCTTTTATGGCATTGTTAGAGATTATTTCAGGATTCTCAAAATAGATTTGTTTCTTTTCGCCTTCCGCATTTTGAAGCACCATGTCAAAATCCCCAACTTCCTCAGGGGCATCCTTCATTTTGACTACTTCTACTTTCTTCTCTAAAAAGTCCACCGCGATATAGGCATCCTTTTGAAAGAAACGGGACTTCCGCATATTCTTCAAAGAAATTCTACTGGCCGTCAGGTTCGCCACACAACCATTTTCAAACTCTATCCGCGCGTTGGCAATATCGGGTGAATTACTGATTACAGAAACTCCGCTTGCATTAATTTGTTTTACTTCGGAATCCACAACACTTAAAATCGCATCGATATCATGGATCATCAGATCCAAAACCACCGGAACATCGGTACCACGAGGATTAAATTCAGCCAAACGATGGGTTTCGATGAACATCGGGTTTTTTATATCCTCCTTGACGGCGGTAAAAGCAGGATTGAATCTCTCTACATGACCGACTTGCCCTTTGACATTGTGTTTTCTTTCGAGCTCAAGTAATTCAGAAGCTTCTTCAAACGTATTGGTAATGGGCTTTTCGATAAAAACGTGTCGCCCTTTTTCTATTGCTTTTTTTGCACAATCGAAATGTGAAAGGGTAGGGGTCACAATATCGACGACTTCGACCGCATCAATTAGGTCGTTTATGTTGTCGAAATAGGTATAACCGAATTCATCGGAAACTTTTTTGCCGTTGCTGGCATCGGCATCATAAAACCCGATCAGTTCATATTTATCCGATTCGCTGAGCAATCGCAAATGGATTTTCCCCAAATGACCTGCTCCCAAAGCACCGACTTTTAGCATACCTTTAATTTTGCTCAAAAGTAGGGAGATTTGTTCAATTAGCTGATGCCAAAAATGAACTACCTTGGGGCAGAGCCACCGAGGTATCAGAATCAAGACCGCTGCGCTGCAAGAGCCAAGAAACTAGACCTTTTTATC
>QIJL01000289.1 GCA_003232435.1 Flavobacteriales bacterium
CAACAATATAACTAGCAATTACATGACTCTTACCGATAATAAAATTACCGAAATTTTCTATCTAACCGATGATTTCTGTCAAAAATTCGAGTATTCCGTTCAAAAACACCTTTTAGGCAATAAGCCCAAGAGAAAGCCTACAATGAGCTGTAGCGAAGTGATCACAATCATGGTAATTTTTCATACAGGTGGGTTTAGAAACATGAAACATTTTTATATCTATTTTGTCCAGAAACACCTGGTCCACTTATTCCCCCATACAGTATCTTACAATAGGTTTGTTGAACTTATGCAGGCGGCTACCCTCCCCATGTGCATCTTCCTGAAAACTTGCTGTATGGGGGAAGGTACGGGTATTGCCTTCATTGATTCCACCCCTATCAGGGTGTGTAAAAACAAGAGGATAAAAAGGAACAGGGTATTCAAAGGTATTGCCCAATTGGGCAAGTCTACAATGGGTTATTTCTTTGGTTTTAAGCTACATATCGTGATAAATGACAAAGGGGAACTCCTCAATTTCATGATCACCCAAGGAAATGTGGATGACAGGGAACCATTAAAGAATAAAAATTTTGTCAATGCCCTAAAAGGAAAGTTGTTTGCCGATAAAGGATACATTTCAAAAGAGTTAACCAACCTGCTGTTCATAGATGGGCTGCATTTGATAACCAACATCAGGAACAACATGAAAAACGTCCTTATGGAAATGAAAGACAAAATTATGTTGAGAAAAAGGTCTGTGATTGAGACCGTTAACGATGAGCTCAAGAACCTGTGCCAGGTGGAACATTCAAGGCATAGATCCTTCGCCAACTTCATCACCAATTTGATTTCAGGATTGATTGCCTATTCTTTCTTCCCAAAAAAACCTGCTATCAAGTATCAAACCATCGAAACTAACCAAATTGTCCTATTTTAGAATCGAACTCAGGTTAACATTATTTTGACGCATACGTGGCGCGAAAATTATAAAGAGAAATATTGTCACTATTCAGGAGAGCCCTCAAATGGTGAAACTTCATTCGCAAGACCAATCTTGAAGAAGAACTGGAGTTTAGCAAAAGACTTGAGTAAAATTTAGTATCTCCTTCCTTTTCTTAGAATTCCATATAATATTTTCCCTCCTCTATCTTATATAATTTTAATTGGTTGGTTCCGTATTCAGCCAGTGTATCTTTTGTCACAGGGTGAAATTTTTCTAGAGCACCGCTTTTTTCGAGTTTTCCTTTTAACCAAATACCGAAAATTTGCAGGGTCTTTCTTGAACGAATATTTTTTTTATTATCCCCTTGAGTTCTCATTGGAATGATATACCCGTCATCTGTAAAAGCCCTAAAATTACCTTTTGGGTAAGATTCTTGAGAGTTAATATCATTACTGGCAATAATTTCAATCTCGTACCATGGCCTCGGAGTTATGATCCCAGTGGCTGTATTTAACCTTCCTTTTCCGAAGTAAATATTTAAGTTTGATTTTTCTTTCTCGTCAAGCCTGTCCAGTGGGATTTCAATCTTTGGTAGACCTTCGGTAGATATAGATGCAGGGTCATATTTGTTAATCGATCCCCAATAATTCTCAATAGACTTTTTAATTAACCTCTTTTTCCCGGGAACAGTTATTTTAGTCTTATCAATTGTAACTGCATATTCTGATGAATATAAGTCATCAAGGAAATTAATGATTTCTTGCTTTTGATTCTCATTGACAACTGGAACTGTACACTCAATGTTTCCCTGGGTACCACTGGATGAAAAATTAGATGATCCTACGTAAATCGTAGATTCATTCTCATTATAAAAGCGGTAGACTTTACCGTGGTACCTACGACCATTGGCAATGTAGACACCTGATAAGTTTTCGAAGGTTAGTAATTGTTCGTTAAGTGAAGAAACAGCTTCCAATTTCCTCTCTCCCAAGCCCTCATATAAAGCCATCCCAAGTAACAACTTAGCGATACCGCCTGATTCGGCAATCTTAATGAAATTAGGTTGGTATGCGTTAATAATATCAAGTGATACGTAGCCTGATGCTACCGTTACATTTTCTGCTGCGTCGAACTCTGCATCTAGAACTGTTCTAAAGTCGCCACCATGATCCAATAGATTAGTATACATTCCGTTTGACATTTTTCAGGAACTTCATAATCTGCTTTGCAAAAGGGACCATTGCTGTCGGTGGAACTGAGTTTCCAATTTGCTTCCTCACTTCTGTAATTGAGCCTTCAAATATGAAATCATCAGGATATCCGAACAATCTAGCCCTTTCCCTATTAGTTAAAGGTCTAGGTTCAGAATAGTGATACCCCCAAGTTCCACCACCCCCAGCTGCAATAATAGTTTTTGATGGTTTGTCTGGATGCAATCTTCGATATACGTGAGAAATCATTCCTTTTACATAATGTGGAGAATCTTTTGGAATATCTGTAAAATTCCCTCCCGGAGGGATTAATTTTAACTTTTCTACAGTACTGTTTTTAATGTTTTGGTGTTCATTATTATACTGTACAAATTCAACGTTTTCAAGAGCCCGTTTGGCAGAAATATAGTTGCCTGTGGAATTAGTTGGTGATGGAATATCAAAGTACTCTTCAATATCTTTTCTTACTCCTATAATAAGAACTCTTTCTCTAATTTGTGGAGCACCATAGTCAGCGAAATTGACAAGGTATGGTGAAGTATTATATCCATGAATTCCGTTTGTTGAAAAGTCTTCAATAATTTGTTTTATTGCTTTCTTTTTGTTAGCTGTAAGAATCCCTTTTACATTTTCTGCAATAAACATTAAAGGGTTTTTGGAGGAAACAATCTCCACAAAATTAAGGTAGAGGTTACCCCTCTTAGTTTCAATCCCTCCTCTTTTCCAAATCATTGAAAAATCTTGACAAGGGAAACCTCCTAGAATAAGATCGGCATCAGGGATTGTAGAATAATCCAATTGCGTTATATCTCCACGTACTATATGATTGCCTATATTCCTAGAATAAGTTTCACACGCTTTGTTATCTATATCATTGGCCCATTTAATATTGAAACCAGCATTATGAAAACTAAGGTCCATTCCACCACAGCCGGAAAAAAGGGACACCACGTCTATTCCTAATGACTCCTTTGGATCTAAGCTTGTGTTACTTGTTGTTGGAGCAAAAACCCTAAGCTGGGGCTCCTCTACTGTGCTTTTAAAACTCATTTGAATTGAAGTTCAGATTGTATTTGATGCTTTTGTTTCAGATAACGAACTGTTTCCTCTGCAACTGATAAAGCCGACTCCGGACAATCGTATTTAAATAATTCATCAACAAATTTATCAGCAAAATAGATTTCCTTTACCTTGGGTAAAGCAATGCCGAAAAGGTCGGAAATAATATTTAATTTTTTAGGACTTAGCTTTTTAGAACCATTTTCAATTCTGCTTATGGCACTAGAATTTATTCCAAGTCTTGCGCCTAAATCAGTTTGTGTCCAGTTCCTTAATTCACGTTGCTCCTTTACAAAACTTCCGAAACTTGCCATTTTAAGGTTTGTGAAAAAAAGTTTGATCTATTTTGGTCAAATGTAAAGATTATTGTTTACAACCGCAATAAAGAAATTTTTATAAAATGAGAAATATTATCCGAAATAGTGGAATTGGCATTCTTACAACGATAACTTAGCTTTGATTTTAGCCACTGAAACCCATCACATTGGATAATCTGACTCCGGATCAAAGGCGGAAGAATATGTCTAGGATAAAGTCTAAAGGGACTCTTCCTGAACGTTTGTTGTCTAAAGAATTGAAAAAGAGAAAATATACTTCGCTCAATATTCAAACAAAATTACCGGTAAGCCAGATTTTATTTTTCGTAGAAAGAAAATGATTGTTTTTGTTAACTCTATATTCTGGCACGGGCACCCCACTAAATTTAAATTACCAAAATCTAATCAGGCCTATTGGGAATCCAAAATTGAACGAAATCGAGAAAGGGACAAATTTGTAAATAAGACATTAAGAGACCAAGGTTGGAAAGTTATCAGGTTTTGGGAGCATGAAATTAAGAAGAATCTGGATCAGTGCGTTCAGGAAATACTCCGAGAATTAGAATTGATTGATGCCCTAACATAGTTCATCAAGGTTTTTAAATAGAATAAATCCAGTAAACTCCTTTATCTCTTGGAGGCCTGGATTTAACGGAAAATACGGCTTGATTGGAATGGATCTTGAAATTATTAGATCTTTATTTGCCAATCCACTGATGTATACCCTTAGGTCCGGTTTGACACAAACAAATACAACATTGTCAATTTTTGATGGATTGATTTTAGGGGTAGTGCCAATATTGAAACTTACCAATTCAATAGTAACTCCGTTGAATTCATAGTACTTTCTTCTATAGGATTTCTTTTCTCTTCGCTGCCAATCAAATTTTTCTAGGTTTATATATTTCTCGAACGCAAATTCTGAAATAATGTCCTCGCGGAGTGTATCAAAATATCTTTGCCCATCGAATTTATCTCTTAACATACCCATGTCACGAACATTTAAATGTGCAAAAGCACATTCCTGAATCATTCGTTCTACCGTTATTGGAACGCGTACTTTTCTGAAATGCTTAAGTTGTTCTTTCATTCTTGTATAGGATCAAAGGTAACTCTAAAGTTAATTGATGTTAAGAATGTTTCACAAGAATCACCCCCACACCTGATCCATCTCCTTCCTCTTCACCTCCTTGGTATGCTTAATATACTTCTGAAACGTCCGGTAATTGACATCACCGTTTCAACTCGCATGCCTTTTTCAAGCGATAAGGTGATGAATGTCCTCCTCCCTGTGTGGGTTCCTATTTTCATAAACTTTGGAAGCACTTTCTTTTCAACTTCATTTCCAATGTAATTAGTAGTTCTAATGGGCTCATCAATCTCTGCCAGTTCACATAACTCCTTAATACGGCTGTTCAACCTCTGATTAGTTAGCACTGGCAACACCCTTCCCAACCTTTAGGTGTGCCTCCTCATACCGATCGACAATGGTCTTGGCATATACATTTAGCGGCACTTCCAGATGATCTTTCGTTTTCTGTACCTGGTTGATCCAGAAGTCACCCTGAATGTCCAGCCCATTTCAGATTATAAATGTCGGAATACCGTTGACCGGTAAAACAACCAAAACAAAACACATCCCTGATTTTGGCCAAACTTGGATCATAGCTCAAGTCCATATGATACAGTTTCATAAGTTCCTGCTCGGTCAAAGACACATTTACCGCCTCATGACTGGTGGTTTTCCAATCTCGGAATTTTTCAGTTCAATGATATTCCCGTTTATAAGCCCATTTGAGAAAGGCCTTCAGATTCTTAATGTATTTGCCAACGGTGTTATTGTTGACCCTTCGTTCCTGG
>QIJL01000281.1 GCA_003232435.1 Flavobacteriales bacterium
ACCTACAAATTGCTCGCCACTGGAGTGTGTGGCCAGAGCAACCGGATTATAATAATCAGATTCGATTTTTGGATTTTTGCAATGGTAAACAACTGTTGTAAGCAATCCAATTGCTAAAATTAATCCGGTGTTTGTAATGAATTTTTTGCTTAACATAGTTCATGTCCTCATCCGCTAATGCGCCACTAAATTCAACAAAATTTAAGTAATATTCCGTCTTCATGTCAAATTAGCACCAAAAAAGAGCGCAAAAACCTGAAGGCATATCTGGTATAGCCCAACCACCTATTTAATTACAGGTTTTCTATTTTTATAAGGTAGATGGTCAAAAAAATTTCTGGTCTCCCCAAAAAGATTTTTTGAGATAAGAATTTGCAAATAATTGCAAAGCCAAAATTTACGTCCATGCAATGCTTGGTTTCACCTACCATTCAAAAAACATCGTCATTCCTTGAATACCTCGGCCAAGTATTTTCGAAAGTCTTCGGCATATTGCTAGTATTTAGGCTTAGGATATTCCCCCGTTGAAACTACAGGTTCTTTGGGCCATGAACTCTTTTTGGAAGAGGACGAACCATCGTATCATACTCGACATAATGTGAATGGCCATCTTTGGTAAGCGATTGCCCATTGGCACTTTCTTGGTCTGCCATAAAACCGACTACTGACAAAATCATGCATATGGCGCCTGAAAAATTTCGTCTTTTCATTTCCATTTGATTTGATGTCCCCTAAAGTAGGTTTATATGGATTATAAATCCAATTTCTCGCACCGGCCTTGTTTCACAAAAAAGGCCCTAGCGAAAGCTAGGACCTTTGTGACCACCTTGTGGTCCCACCTGGGCTCGAACCAGGGACCACCTGATTATGAGTCAGGTGCTCTAACCAACTGAGCTATAGGACCAATCTTAAAAATACAAAATCCGATACTTTGAACGGGGTGCAATATTAATACAATTTTCCGGTCGTCACAATATCTTAAAAAGATATAATAAGGTTTTTTAGCTTACTTCCTCGCCTCCGGGGAGGGTTGGGGAGGGAATTTCCTGACAGAGCTCGATCAGCATTCCATTGGCCGATTTCGGGTGCACGAAGGCGACTAATTTATTATCGGCTCCCTTTTTAGGAACTTCATTAAGTAAAGTGAAGCCTTCATTCTTTAATCTTTCCATCTCCGCCACGATGTCACCTACGGCAAAAGCCACATGGTGAACACCTTCACCTTTTTTCTCGATAAACTCAGCGATCGGGCTGTCCTCCGAGGTCGCCTCAAGTAATTCGATCTTATTTGGACCGCACTTAAAAAATGAAGTGCGAACACCTTCAGATGCAACTTCCTCAATTTTGTAATGTGCCGCACCCAACAATTTTTCGAAAAGCAGGTTTGATGCTTCCAAGCTTTTAACGGCTACTCCCAAGTGTTCGATTTTATTCATGATAACGTTTTGTTTGTAAATTGCCCAACCTCCTCAAAATTACGATTTTGAAAGACTTAACGATAGTTCTCGGTTCTCGAATATATCGTATTTTTGCCCCATGGAAACGCAAAGGCAGAAGAGGATTGCTGGGGTCATACAAAAAGATATGGCCGACATTCTTCAACGTGCAGCTACCGATGGTGGCTTGAAAGGTATTTTGATATCGGTCACCAAGGTATCGGTCACAACGGATCTGTCCATCGCAAAGGTTTACCTGAGCATTTTTCCGGCCAAGTCTTCGCAAGAACTCTTAGAGGGTATTCAAAGCAATCAACCTTTGATTAAACATGAGTTGTCACAACGGACAAAACATCAGTTGAGGAGAGTGCCAGAGCTTCAATTCTATATCGACGATTCTTTGGATTACATTGAAAACATCGAAAAATCTTTGAAGGGTGATGAAAACCCAATAGAGAATAGGGATTTGCTGGATAAAAGAAATAAGGTTTGAATTTCACCTATTATATCGCGCAGCGCTATGTGCGGTCTAAAAGCAATCAAAACGCTGTGAACATTATCAACTTTATTACTTTTTTGGTTACTGTTATTGGCTCCGCAGCTTTATTTATAGTGCTTTCAGGGTTTTCCGGATTAAAAAGTTTTAGTCTCTCCTTTAGTAATTCCTTTGACCCAGATCTTAAAGCCTTACCGGCCACGGGGAAGTTTTTTTCAATTCCAGAGGAAGCCGAAACGAAGCTGAAAAATCTAAACGGGATTGCATCGTATTCTCGGGAAATTGAAGAGAAAGTGTATCTCACCCACAAGGAAACCGGAGATATTGCGAATATCAAAGGGGTCGATGACAACTATGTACAAGCAACTGGAATTGACAGCACGATCATTGCCGGAAAATGGACTATCGATGAAAAAAGAGGGGTTGCCGGAATCGGAATCATGCGCCTACTCAACCTCACGCAGAATCAATTTCGAGACCCCCTGATCATTCTGGTGCCAAAACCCGGTAAGGGTTCTTTCTCTCAACAAACAAGTCCGTATAATGAGCTGCCTATGGTCATTGGCGGTATTTATTCCGTTGAGGAGAATTTAGACAAGAAATACATTTTTACCGATTTATTCACTGTTCAAAGGTTGTTACAAAAAGACAGTACTCAAGTATCTGGGGTCAATTTTAAATTAAACGATAATTCCAATATCGAGTCGGTCAAAGCGGAAATCAAAAGTGTTCTTGGGGGTGCCATAGTTTTAAAAGATCGCCAAGAACTGAACAGGTCGTTGCATCGTATGTTGAACACCGAAAATATAGCGACATACCTCATCTTTACCCTAGTCTTGATCATTGCGTTGTTTAATGTTGTCGGGGCGCTCATAATGATGATTCTCGACAAGTTGGATAATCTTAGAACGATGTACAATTTCGGGGCGACCATAAAAGAATTGAGGCGCATCTACTTTATTCAAGGTATGTTGATTACCGCCGGAGGAGGGCTCATAGGCGTTCTGATCGGCGTTTTGCTGATAGGGTCGCAACTTATTTTTGGGTGGGTAAAAATAGGGTCTATCGACTATCCCGTGGAACTTCAATTGATAAACATATTGATAGTGTTTGGGACAATTTTTGTTCTGGGCATCATCGCTTCGAAAATTGCAAGTAGCAGAATTACCAAGAAATTGATAGCCCCCTAGCCCCCGAAGGGGGAACAAAAATCCTCATTTCAACCACCCTTAGAAAGGGTCATGTCCCATCAGATAGAAGAAAAGTCAAAATAGAGTCAAAATATTATTTACGAGGATGGATTTTTGTCCTTTTCAGAATCTATCCCCCTCCTTCGTAGAGCCCGCCCCGAACCTGCCTGCCATGCCTACGGCAGGTTTAGCCTAAAACCCGTAATATCGAACCAATAACCGTAGGGCTTTCAGAGGAATCATAGCTATTTTAAACTAGTGTCGTGTCAACGGTTAAATGGCGGGTAAGGCGGCATTGGATTTTGGGTCAGATCAAGGCAGGGCGGAGCGTTAAGAAAATGTCTTGCAGACATTTTTAGCGAACGAGCCAGCTGGTGTATTGGCAAAGCATCCGCCTAAGGCGGACGCAAATATTTTTTAACACAGAGATGGCACAAAAGATATCCCGGATTACCCGTAGGTTTCACCTTGACTTGACACTAGAGTTGAATGCCGTTTATTGAGACATTGCCTTAGAAAGAAAGAGCATATCCTGTATTTCATCGCCCTCAAAAAATTCCCGGATATTTGATTCGAGTAAAGGTTCTCCCTGCCAATTGGAGAGGGAGTTAGAGGGGGCTAAATTGAAAGCTTCCGAATTTTTCGAGTACCTCGTCAAAAGCGGCAAAAACGTCTGCAGATTCATCACTGGTCACCATTTTCATACGGTATTCCTTGAAATTCGGTATTCCTTTAAAATAATTGGTGTAATGGCGACGGGTTTCGAATACGCCAAGTTTCTCCCCTTTCCAGTCGATGGCCATTTGCAAATGTCTTCTTGCGGCATCTACACGTTCTTCCATAGTCGGTGGGGCCAAATGTGTTCCCGTTTCGAAAAAGTGTTTTACCTCTTTAAAAAACCAAGGATATCCAATACTTGCGCGACCGATCATTGCGCCGTCAAGGCCATATTCATCCCGCATTCTTTTAGCGGCTTCGGGGGAATCGATATCTCCATTTCCGAAAACGGGAATATGCATACGGGGGTTGTTCTTTACCTCGGCGATAGGTTTCCAATCGGCATTTCCCTTATACATCTGGGCACGGGTGCGCCCATGAATGGCAATAGCTTTGCAGCCTACATCTTGTAATCTTTCGGCAACTTCGACTATCATAATGGATTTCTCATCCCAACCCAATCGGGTCTTGACCGTAATCGGTAGCTTGGTTCGCTCGACCATGGCCTTGGTCAAGGAAACCATCAAATCGATGTCTTTTAATATTCCGGCACCTGCACCTTTGCTTACTACCTTTTTTACGGGGCAGCCAAAATTGATGTCGATAATATCGGGCTTCGATTTCTCGACAATCTCTACCGACTGCAGCATCGAATCTAAATTCGCCCCGAAAATCTGAATCCCTACCGGACGCTCCTTTTCATAAATGTCCAACTTCATGACACTTTTTGCGGCATCTCGAATAAGACCTTCCGAAGAAATAAATTCAGTATAGACGACATCTGCACCTTGTTCTTTGCACAGGGCCCGAAAAGGTGGGTCGCTCACATCTTCCATAGGTGCAAGTAACAATGGAAATTCAGGAAGTTGTATGTCTCCTATCTTGGGCATTTGTTTTCGTTTTCGGAAGGCAAATTTATGGAAAATCCGCGGAAGTTAGTAAACTACCTCGCGGCAAGCCTGCCTGCTGGGCAGGCAGACCCACGAGGCATTAAGAGGAACTTATCTTTTATATTTCGACGCAAGCGTTGGGGTATCAAACCCACTAGTGTCAAGTCAAATATAATATGACGTAATTGATTCGCTATATCTGTCATAATCAAACCCAATGATCATGGCGAATGTTTATAAAGTAACTGGTGTTACGCAGCGATTTTGTTGCAATTGATTTTGGGTGTTGATAACCTATCCAATTCTTTCCATGCGGTTTTTGTTGCAGCG
>QIJL01000468.1 GCA_003232435.1 Flavobacteriales bacterium
AAAAGTCTTCTGCGCTTACGGTCTGAAATATTCAAAGTATCGATTATCGCGCGCGTTCTTTTGATCTCTTCGCGACGAATTTCAACGGAGGTCAAGAAATCTGGCTCAAATTTGAACATCAACGGCCCCTCTTCTTCCTCTTCAGCTAATTGATTAAGCGTTTTTTCATCGAATTGCTGCGCTTGTAACGAAGCTGCGCCGATCAATAAAAATCCGGCATAAAGTATCCGGAATGTAATTTTTTTCACTTGTACTGAATTCATTGGTCACAATCGTTAGTTGAAACTATGTCCGCCAGTTGGCGGATTCTAAAACACTTATCGTTTCTTTTTGGCCAGAAGCCCGTTGCGGGAAGTTGGAAGGCGGTCGCTTCCGACTTCGGTCTTCCGACAAAAATGGATATTTAAAAAAAACGAATTTCATTCGTAAAAAAACCCCCACCGACAGGCGGGCAGGTATGTACTTACAGTGCATAGTGGTTTAATTCAGTATTTTCATAATGGGTTCTTGTCGCAAGGTAAAAAATTATATGCAAAGTGCGATATTTCAATGGGTTACGAAACAATTAGCGAAGTATAAGGGGCGATTGTCGAAAAGGGGCCTTGCTTTTAAGAATAAAAAACTTGAGGAATAATGAAAAAGATATGATTTTTTACTTGGGTGCTTGTCAGGCAGTTAAAATTTAGTCTTAGGTCTAATATCTAGCAGCGGAGCGGTCTTTTGTCTTTTATCGGACAACAATGATTCTAAAATTCAGTTGATGAAATTTCTACTTGAGACCCCTACGACAAAAGCGATAACTTTGGTACACTCTTTGAAATAGACTTGATATGAAAATAAAGCTGCTCGTATTCTTATTGGCCCTCTACCCTATTTCCATTTTAGGGCAATCGACAACGATAAAATCTGCCGAGATCACTTTTAATTTTGAATCAAAAGACGTTAACGGAAGCATTTCAGGCTTTACCTCTGAATCGACTATCGACCCTGAAAATCCCGAAAATTCAAAACTCAAGGGCTCAGTGACCGTCAAAACAATCAAAACAGGAATATTTCTACGTGACTGGTCACTTAAAGGCGGCAAATACTTCGATGAAGACGATTACCCAAAAATTTATTTTGAAAGCACTTCGGTTTCCGTAACCTCCGATGGCTTTTCGGTAAAAGGAAATGTAACCATCAAAAATATCGACAAACCTTTGACCATTGTTTTCAAGAAGAATGGAAACGAATTGGTCGGAACTTCCACCCTATATTCTTCAGACTTTGGTATCAATATCAAAAAGAAACACGAAGACAATAAGGTCAAGATCAAGATGGTTCTTAAACTTGATTGAGTTCGCTGCGGTGAATTCGGGTGCACGACAGATTTCCCTTTTTAGAAAAAACCGGGCATTTTGGGCGCGCGGGCCAATGGTCGTTGGCCGGGTTCTGCCGCTATGAAGCCCTGAGAACCGGGGATGCCCTTTACAAAGAGGAAAAGGGAAACCGCAAAGTCCGCAAAGGAGGCACAAAGTACACTGAGAATGCCCGGTCTTTGCGACCTTTGCGCAATGCTCCGCGTACTTTGCGGTTAAAAAACAAGGCCGTAGAACGTACGGAAATTTGAAAATAGGGAAATTTGTCGTGCACCCGTTGAATTCGATATTTCCTTTTATTGTGTCCGATTAAAATTATCTAAATCTATTTAAGGCCTTGCTTTTGGATAATGTAATGAAAATTATAAGATGTAAAAATCACATATCACTACTAATCAGGTTATCAGTTGGTTACGGCCGTGTCTTTGTTCTTTATTCTAACAGCGAAGCGGTCTTGTATCTTTTTTACCGGACAACAATGATTTCCTTTAACATTTCGAAAAGATGCTTAACTTCGCACCCTTAAAATTCATACTATGTGGGTCTGGGGTATTTTCATTGCCTGTATTCTCGTTTTTTTAGCCCTTGATCTTGGGGTTTTTCATAAGAATGAACATGTTATCCGTAGTAAGGAAGCTGGCATCTGGACGGCAATTTGGGTCACCATCGCCCTGAGTTTTAGCGGTGTTGTTTATTGGCTATTTTCAAGTGGGCTCGTCGAAAATCCAACTGAACTAACCCCAAACGAAGCCGTTCTTAAATATATCACGGGTTACCTAATCGAGCTTTCTTTGAGCGTCGATAATGTATTCGTAATTGCCGTGATCTTCGCCTCCTTTAAAATACCCTCCATCTATCAACATCGCGTACTTTTCTGGGGAATTTTGGGTGCTATTGTTTTTAGGGCCTTGATGATCCTGTTCGGAGTCGCGTTGATCACAAAATTCGATTGGATCATTTATGTGTTCGGGATTTTTCTTCTGTGGACGGCCTTCAAGATGCTAAAGTCAAATGAAGAGGATTTTGACCCCAAGAAGTCTTGGGTGTTTCGCCAGATAAAAAAAATATACCCGGTAACCGGAACCATTCATGGGAATCAGTTTTTTGTAAAGCGCATGGGCATAAAGGCGGCCACGCCCCTTTTCGTTGCCTTGATCGTTATCGAATTGACCGATATTCTTTTTGCTTTGGATAGTATTCCTGCCATCCTTGCCATTACCGCGGATCCTTTTATTGTTTTCAGTTCGAACATTCTGGCCATCTTGGGCCTTAGATCCATGTATTTTTTGATTTCAAGGATGTTGGACAAGTTCCGTTTTATCAATTACAGCCTAGTGGTCATTCTTGCCTTCGTAGGATTGAAAATGCTTTTCTCCAGCTATATACATTTACCGGAATGGGTTTCATTGACCGTTATTTCGGCGGCATTAACCGGTGGTATCGTGGCATCGTTGATGGTTTCCGAAAAAGAGAAAGAGGGAGAAGTCGAGTAAGTTTACAATATATTCAATGTATCCTTCTGGGGGGAAATCCCTCGCCGGTTTACCTGCCGTAGGAGGGCAGGCGGGGGCGAAGACTTTAGCATTTTTGCCATACGCCATACGCCATACGAAAAAGCGTAAAGCGAAATGCGTAAAGCGGTAGGGAAATTGGCAGAACTTAAGTCGCCTTTACCTGCCTTGCTGGCAAGCGGGCAGGTTTCACGAATTTTCACAAATCCTCTTTTACACGAATTGGAATTTGGTGCTTGGAATTTGGCCCCGAAATTTCGGGGTTAATGCCTCGTGGGCTTGCCCCGAGGATTCTTTACTGATGCGACTTGACCATTTTGGTATAGTCAAAAACTCCTTTGCGCAATTCATTGAAATCACGGATTTGCCGCTTGACGACGTCCGTTATATCATCAAAGGTCTGCTTGTGCTGCTTTACGGCAGAAATTATTTCGTTATTCGAATTACGTAAATCTTCCATCCGCTCTTTCAGCGATTGCACTTGTTCGTATAAACCATAAGTACAAGGCTCACAGGTGTACGAATTCAGTTTGTTGCTCAATTGGGCAAGTCCGTTGTTAGTCCGTTGTAATTTTAGAAGCTCGTTGGTTTTGGCCAAGTTGCCCCCCATTCTGTTGTGGGATTTTTGGGAAAGAGTTTTCATGTACTTAGATTTTGGGTTCGATAAATAACACAATATTGCTTACCGTATATACTAATTACGGTTGGAATCAAAACTAGGATTTCAGGTTTTGGTTAATTTATGCTTAAAAAATCGCTATTGACAAGGGGGAGTAAATACTCGCAATTTTCCGATAAGCACGAAATACTTTCAGTTAGGTTCTCGTGGATACCAAGCATAATTTGGTTGGAAGCAATAAGTTACAAAAAATGTAGGAATATAGGCAAGATAAAAAAGAGAAAATTCAAATTTTAACCTTCGTGTACGAGCAGCACTGACCAGTTAAAGACATAAGACCGCTTACTTCGACAAGTTCAGCACAGGTCGCTACTAGATATAAGACGTAAGACTAAATTGTAGCTATTTGAAAATCAATGGCTCTACCGGGTGATTTCTTAGCTATCCCTGAAGGTTGTATAAAGTTTCAAAAGCAAGGTGTCAAGTTTCGATCCGGCATTGATGAATAATGATTACAGGCATTGTCTAAACTTTTAGAAAAGTTTACCGGACAACAATGATTTAGTAATCATCAATCAATATTCGTCAATCAACAATCAATACTCATCGGCTGGTGTATGAAGCGTTGGACGTTTAAAAGCACTTCTTTTCGGTTTATCTCTATCTTTATTTATAAGCACTAATTTTTGGTTAATCACTTATTGCCCAATGATTTATACACGCTGTTGAACTAAACCTAAAGGTAGTTTCAATAAAACACGATTGGCTACCTTTAGGGGCAATACTAATAGTTGAATATAAAATCATGAAATAAAAGTAGTACCCTAATTGAACGAGCTTGTAAAAGCGTTCCTGATTTTGCAATTAACCACCAAAAGATGGAGTGCTCGATAGCCTTATCGGGCAAGAGCCAAAGTACCCTTACCAATTACGCGCGTTTTTTGCAACAATGGATCTAAATAGAGTGAAAAACCACAGAAATTGCAAAGGCATCGACCAAGGTGTCACTTGAAACCACCGGCCCAATACATACCAATCCCCTATAGGGAACAACGCGACCCAAGACCCGGTGTAGTTCAACACCGCATTCATGCTGGGTCGTGCCGACCGCACGAATGCTTAGTTATTGTAGTGCGTTTTTACTTCAGTCAAATATATGTTCTTCATAGTCTTTCCACCATTTTTCTATATCAATTTTTGGTTTTCTACAAACATATAATGGGATTCCGTTTTCTTCTCCAATGGCATATTTATGAGTTATTATTTTAATTAATTCTATATCTTCAAAAACATATTCGACAGATGATTTTTCATTTCCCAAACTTATCCAAACAGTTGCATCTTTATTGTCAAAACCCCATTGCCAAAAACTTCCGTGTCTGCTAATTGGGTTTGGAAGATTATACTTCTTCCCTAATATTTTAAGTGCTCCTGCCTCTCCATAATTTTCTGCCCATAATACACAGTTCTCTTTCTCTTTTGGTGTCAATGTTTGATATACGCTATCCACTAATTTTACTTGTTCTTCCCAACCAAACATATCAGCATAATCTCCTGTTAGT
>QIJL01000546.1 GCA_003232435.1 Flavobacteriales bacterium
CCCCCCCTTTGTCATTCCGAACGAAGTGAGGAATCCCTTGGGAGTGTTGACACTCCCTTTCACCTGTATTGAACTGCAAACAGGGGCTTTCTTGCCAATACTTCGGCTACCTGCCCGACTTTGTCATTCAGGCGGGCGCTCAGTACAAGTGCTGGCATCGGCCATCAGTCCCAAAACGAGACTCGAACAAGCATACCTGCCTGTATCGGCAGGCCCGTCCCTACAGGCACGGGCGGACAGGCGCAGGGATTCCTCGTGCCTCGGAATGACAAGAGAGGGGCTGAACAGTTACATTTATTATTGTAAATTTGTTAAAGTGCTGATTTTAGGCACCAGATTCATACTGTATGGCCCAGCCGAGTTCGCCGTTTAGCAAACAACAATTACTTCCCCAAGAAGAAATGCTTGAAGTTTTAAAGCAAAAAGGGGAACTCTTTATCGGCATTCCCAAAGAAAACCAATATCAAGAAAAACGTATTTGCCTAACGCCCGACGCCGTAAATGCCATTACGAGCAATGGTCATCGCGTGCTTGTGGAAAAAGGGGCCGGCGAAGGCGCCAATTTCCCTGATAAAGATTATACCGAAGCAGGTGCCGAAATTTCCAAGGACGCTAATAAAGTCTTTTCCTGTCCGATTCTCTTGAAAGTAGAGCCCCCTACCCTTGCCGAAATCGGAATGCTGAATCCGCAGGCGATCGTTATTTCGGCATTGCAGATAAAAACACAGCGCAAAGAGTATTTTGAGGAAATGGCAAAAAAGAGAATTACGGCCATAGCCTTTGAATACATTCGTGACGAGGACGGAAAATTTCCCGCGGTACGATCGCTCAGTGAAATCGCAGGAATTTCCTCGGTTCTAATTGCGGCCGAATTGATGTCAACCATCAATAAAGGAAACGGACTTATGTTCGGCAACATCAGTGGTGTACCGCCCGTAGAAGTGGTTATTATCGGTGCCGGAACGGTGGGCGAATTTGCATCGCGTTCGGCACTTGGGCTTGGTGCGAACGTCAAGGTGTTCGATAATTCGATTACAAAATTGCGTAACATTCAGACCAATCTCAAGCAGACCGTTTACACTTCGACCTTACAGCCAAAGAATCTGATGAAAGCCTTAAGACGTTGCGACGTGGCAATCGGTGCGATACGTGGTCGTGATCGCTCTCCGATCGTGGTGTCGAGCACTATGGTCGAAAACATGAAAAAAGGTGCTGTCATCATCGACGTCAGTATCGATATGGGCGGGTGTTTTGAAACAAGCGAAGTTACCACGCATGCCAAACCCACTATCGAAAAGTTCGGAGTGCTGCATTATGCAGTACCTAATATTCCATCTCGTTACCCTAAGACCGCTTCGATTTCAATCAGTAATATATTTACTCCCTATCTTTTAAAATTGGGGGAAGAAGGCGGACTGGAAAATTCCCTTCGATTCGACAAAGGTTTGCGAAACGGACTGTATATGTATCACGGCATATTGACCAGTAAATCGGTCGGGGAATGGTTCGACCTAAAATATAGTGACATCAATTTCTTGATTTTCTAGAATGGGTTTCCTTAAACGTCTAGGTTTTTTTCTCTTCGGGTTGGCAGTCGGATTAGTGTTTCTGGCGATTTTCCTGAAAAAAAAATCAGACGAAACGGGAGTCGAATTCTGTTATTTTCCGAATTGCAGGACTTTAAAGGATATTCGTTCAAAGCCGTTAAGCTATTCAGATGAAGTACGCGAAATGTTCGAGAATAGCGAATTGGATACCTTGGACATTAAAAATTTGCTGACGGAAGGCACAGTCGATTTTGGAAAAAGCGATACCAAGACCAAAGATTGCAAAACCTATTTTATAGAAGGAGGGGTCAAAGGAGAGGAGCGGATTCTGAAAGTCAAAAACTGTACTGAGAAAGCCGTTGTAGAAAGTATTGCTGATCGACTTTATTAAGAAGGACGGTAACGAGATATTGCACGGAGTGGCACGGAGGCAAAAAGAGTTTCACTGAGCCCTTTTGACATTAATAATCTCCAGCGCGTCTAGCGTCTAGCGTCTAGCGAAAACTATATCTTCCTTCGCTTCCTTTCTTTTTTTAATAAGGATAGTTCCCTAGTGGTTTGCCCGGCAACCGAGGTATTCTCTTCGGCCCTACGAATCAAATAGGGCATTACATCCCGTACCGGGCCAAAAGGAAGGTATTTCGCAACATTATAGCCGGCAGCTGCAAGATTGAACGAAATATGGTCGCTCATTCCGAACAATTGCCCAAAACCGATACGTTCATCGCTTTTTGAAATTTCCAATTCATCCATCAGTTTCATTATTCTGTAGCAGCTTTCCTCATTATGGGTTCCTACAAAAATTGAAATGGATTCTAAATGCCGTGCCATATAGTCAATGGCCGAATTAAAATTGTCATCGGTGGCCCGTTTGTCTTTGCAGATGGGGCCAGGGTAACCCTTTCGCTCGGCACGTTCCCTTTCTTTTTCCATATAAGCGCCGCGAACTGCCTTGATACCGATCTTAAAATTGCCTTCAAGGGCCCTTTGGTGCAATGCTTTTAAATAGTCCATTCGATCCCATCGATATAACTGTAGGGTGTTATAAACGATCGCTTTTTTTGTGTTGTATTTTCGCATCATTTTTTCGATCAGCTCGTCGGCCGCGTCTTGCATCCAGCTTTCCTCGGCATCTACCAGCAATGAGACATCAAGGTCGAATGCTTTTTTACAAGTTCTATCGAATCGCTCGACTACCCTGGCCCACTCTGCCTCCTCTTCAGTGGTCAATTTTTCTTTTTGCCCTACTTTTTTAAAGATGGAGAATCGTCCATAGCCTGTTGGCTTGAACACGGCGAACGGAATAGCATCCTTCTCCTTTACAAAATCCAGGACTTTCAGGGTCATCGCCAAGGCATTGTCAAGTGGATCCTCATCGTCTTTGCCTTCCACCGAATAATCCAACACCGAATGCACCCCTTTCTCCCACATTTTATCTACCACCGGTAAACAATCGTCTTCGCTTATTCCCCCACAGAAATGGTCAAAAACGGTAGCCCTAATCAATCCCTCGACCGGTAAATGGGCTTTAATGGCAAAATTGGTGACCAAGGTTCCCATTTTCACAAGGGGCTCGTTGGCGATCATCTTAAATAAAAAGTAGGCGCGTTCAAGTTCAGAATCAGACTTAAGGGCAAATGCCGTTGCAGTATCTTCAAAAATCCTGTCCATTTTCCGTTGTTTGTCAAGCCCTCAAATATAAAGACAGAAAATCTATTCTTTTGCTAATAATTTACCTTTATTTTGTGGACGAAATAAGACGGGATTATTTTCCGAAGGAATTCAAAAAGTCAATAAAGATGAAGTCAATTGTTACCGCTTCTTATGCAGTATATTTCAATGAGGAAGCATTCAATGCGCTGAGGAAACATGTTTCATCAAGATCTTATTCGAAAATCTTTGTTTTGGTGGACGAAAACACGGAAAAGCATTGTCTACCGATTTTCAAACAAGAAATCAATGGGGAATTCGATTTTAAATTATTGCGAATTACCTCCGGAGAACTACACAAGAACATTGAAACCTGCATGCAAGCCTGGAATAACTTGAGCGATTCGGATGCCGACCGAAAAAGTTTGCTTATCAACCTCGGCGGAGGGGTTTTGACCGATCTGGGAGGATTTGTAGCATCGACCTTTAAGCGGGGGATAGATTTCGTTAACATTCCCACTACCCTTTTGGCTATGGTGGATGCTTCTGTTGGCGGAAAGACCGGTGTTGATCTAGGGACCTTGAAGAATCAAATTGGGGTAATCAATCAACCGGAAATGGTTTTGGTCGTTCCCAAATTTTTGAAAACCCTTGATGAACGCCAGTTACAAAGCGGTTTTGCGGAAATGCTAAAACACGGACTGATACGAAGTGCTTCCTATTGGGAAGAATTAAAAGAAGTGTCCGGCTTTGAAGGATTGGATCGGCTCATCTACGATTCAGTAGTTATCAAGAACGAAGTTGTGCTTAAAGACCCAACTGAGCAGAATCTTCGAAAAATCCTAAACTTTGGGCATACCCTTGGGCATGCCATCGAATCGCATTTCCTTGAAGACCAGAGCAAGAAAACACTGCTCCACGGTGAGGCCATTGCCGTCGGTATGATTCTGGAGGCTTATCTATCCACGAGGCTGACCGGGCTTTCCCAATCGGCCTTAAACGACATTTCCAAGACGTTTCTATCACGATATGAAAAGGTAGAATTCTCGAACGAAGATGTAGAAATTATCGTTTCCCTACTGAAATTCGATAAAAAGAACTCTCACGGCAACATCAATTTCGTGCTTTTAAAAAGTATTGGCGAGGCTTCGATAGATGTTAAAATTCTACCCGATTTATTTACCGTGGCGTTTTCTTACTACAAACTTCTCTAGCTTCATATACTAAAAAGCGTGTTTGACAACTCTTTGTTTAAACCAGAGAAAAAATAACATAGCTTAGGTTCATGTAAAAAGAACAAGGCCTTCTCGAAGTCGACCTTGTAACTTTTTATCCCAAATAAAACAACTTAACAATCCTGGAAAGAATCAGGAAAAAAATTACCTACTATGCTACGTAAACTTGTAGATTACAAAAAGTTGGACCATGAATTGGCAGCTTTATTGATTGAAACTTATCCCGATGGTTACGGTGATGACGACATCATTACCTTTAAAAACGCGAGTGGCGAACTTGTCGAGGCGGTCGAACTTAAAACCAACGACACCCTCTATTTGGTAAAGATCAGCAAAAGTCTCGCAAATTTTATTTCGACATTCGATGACACCATTGAAAGAGAGCTTGAGGCCAGTTCAGAACGTGTTTTAGAGGAAGCTGAATCTTCTGATACGGAATACGATCAGAATCCTGAAACCGAATCGGAAGAAGAAACTGATTTCGATTGAAACCCTAGTGTCAAGTCAAGCTAAAACCTACGAATGATCCAATGCATCTTTTGCGCCATACCGTCGTTAAAAAATAATTGCGTAGCTACGGCTATGCAATGATTTTTTGCCTAGGCCCGGCACACGATTGCCTCATACGTCATTTCAGCTTGACTTGACACTAGAGGTATCTTTCTCGAATAATATTTCGATGATGTTTCTGATGTCCTGAAATGATAAAGCCCAGAGCGGCAGCACTCATTTCGGAGCTACTGGCAATACCCCTGACTTGTAGCGTCTGTCTATCTAAATTGGTGAAAAGTGAAATTGTCGATCTTCTGACAGTCTTGTATTCCTCGATTATACTTTCTTTTGACCTTCTGTGAGCATTCGAATTAGGTACATAATCATCTTGCTCAAAACCTGGTAATGGGGTCATATCCGCCCTAGAAAATCGCAAAGCACGATATTGGAAAACTCTTTCGGTATCGATTATATGGATTAGAACTTCGGCAATTGTCCATTTTCCTTCTTCATAGGCATGATTTAGCTTGGAATCAGGAATACTTTCGATAAACTCAGGGAAATTCTTTAACTGTTTTTGATGGATGTCCATAAGTTCGACATCTCCCAAAGTATCGACATAAGTTTGATAAAATGGATTATAATCGCCTTCTGCTAGTTCAGATTTTCTCATATTTCAAGGGAATTCCATTAAAAATTTTGTAACCAATCAATATGCATCTTTACGTTAAAGCACAGATTATCAATATTGAGGTTTAACCGCAAGGAGCGCAAACCTGCCTCCCGGCAAGGAGGGAATTGAAAATAAGCTTTTTAAAAACATTGCGAACTTTGCGGTTAAATACGTAATAACCTGAGTTCGATTAATCTGTATTTGTATATCGATACGTTATGTTTATTTCTTTGGAAAAATTGTCATTCCGAACGTTATTGAAATCAAAATATTTTTTGATCGAAAATACCTAAGCGTAGCTTATGAGGAGGAATCTCAGCCTGTTGGGATTTCTCGTCGCCCATACTTCGCCCTATCGAAATGACAGATCAATGATTTTCACTGTTTTACTCAATGCACCATCTAGATTATTAATCGAACCCAGGTTAATATATTGATTTACAATTTTTAAATGTTCTATTTCGGTACTGATTAGTTTCAAAATTTTGAAAGAATGCAGTTTTAATTAAAGCTCGTTAAAAATAGTATGCATCAGTCTTTTCTTGTCGTTGATGCTTTCTTCCAAAGAAATCATGGTCTCGGTTCTGCTGATACCTTCGATATCATCGATTTTAAAAATGATGTTCTTCGCATGGTTGGTGTCCTTAGCCCTGATTTTACAGAAAATATTGAATTTTCCAGTAGTAATATGTGCGACCGTGACATTGGGTATTTTCTCTAAACGTTCCAAAACGAATTTCGTCTGACGTGTTTTTTCCAAAAAGATGCCGACATATGCTATAAACGAATAGCCCAATTTGATATAATCCAGAGTAAGTGAGGAACCTCTGATGATACCCGCCTCTTCCATTTTCTTTACGCGCACATGAACAGTACCCGCCGAAATCAATAGTTTTTTGGCAATATCCGTAAACGGCGTTCTCGTATTGTCGATCAACATATCGAGAATCTGGTGGTCTATTTCGTCTAATTTCACTTTGGCCATAATCTCATTATTTTTGGTAAAAATAAGACATTCAAGAATTAAATGTAATGTTGTGGTGGTATTTCTGAATATTGTGTAAAAAATAACACAATTTTGTCACTATTTTTAAATATTGTCAATTACGGAACAAATCGAAGAATCGGCACGAAGTTTCAATAGATCGCTTTCAAAGCAGCAATCGTAGCTCGCATGGCCAAAATAGGTTTCAAATTCCCCGACCTTTTTAACTTTAGGAAGAAAAGCTATTTTCCCTTCTTGCAGAACTTCTTCATAGAGCAATCCGATATTGGTGCCACTGACAAATTTTAGATCATATAGGTGAGCGTTCTTAATCAGGATATCAAAAAATTGCTTTCCGTTTTCCGGGATTTCAAAATAAGCCCTTGCATCGAAATCGGAAACCTTTTCAGTACCAATAGCCGTGATAGCGGTCAATAAGGATTGAAATATGAGTTTTCGAGTCTCTTCCCTAGGGTAATCTTCCTGAAAATGGCCTGCCTCGAATAAAACAGTTGGGCAACCCAAGGTCTGAAAAGAATCTCCCACACATTTCAAGTTGTACCCGTCATTATAACGGCCAACCTGCCCAGGAGCAATAGTCTGAAGCATTGCGTTCATCGCGACGACCACCTGCATTGCCGTCGCCCTCGGTGCGGTTATGTTACGTGCCTCATCTACCGATGGGGATAAAAATGATACACTTGCCGGTTTATCGGTGTTTCCTACGTTGTAAATCGTTCGCTGGTCATGCAGATTAAAGCAAAAATCCGGGCTGAATGAGTCGAATGCTTCTCGAAGAACAATACTTTCGGGTTGACTCAAGTCTTGGGCATCTCGGTTAAGATCTATGTTGTTAGCGTTCACGCGCGTATAAGCCTCCGCCCCGTCGGGACTCAATATCGGAATGATCTTTAACGTACAATTCTTCAGAATATCTTTGGCAATGCCACCACTTCCCTCCAAATAACAGATAAAATCCAAAACAGCTTTTGTTGTGGTAGATTCATTACCGTGCATTTGAGACCACATTAAAATACGATTGGGCCCGTTACCGATTTCAATGCTTTTTATTGACTTGCCCAAAACGGATCTACCCTGCGTTTCAATTTTAAAAGAATCGTTCAATCGAGATATAAAATCGAATACTTGACCATTGGTAACATATCGCCCGTGTACTTCTTTGACCTTGATTTTTTCGTATTCCGAATTACCTAGCATGATGTGCTTTTCAAAACTCCACAAATGTAATCGCAATATTTATTACATATGTAAACAAAAAAGTTCAACTAATTAAACAATCCTGATATGTCCATCACTATATTTTGATACATTTGTAACCAGAATTTAATAAAACTAAAATAAGTGATGTAAATTATTATTAATCAATAATTTATACTTCTTTATA
>QIJL01000012.1 GCA_003232435.1 Flavobacteriales bacterium
ATCTATTTTTTCAGCTGATCTGCTCAAGTATTAGTTTTTGCGAATACTACCTGACACAGACTTGTTCTTCTTTATGTTAGGGTCGCCTGAATAAGAAATATTGCCGCCACTACTCGCGTCGGCGGTCAAGTCTTGCGAAACATTGATCGAAACATTGGAACCGCTGCTCGCATCGGCATTGCCTATTTTCGCCTCAAGGTCTCGGGCCCTGATGTTGGCTCCACTACTACCGTCAATATACACAGTGTGCGCCTTTCCGGAAACGTCGATATTGGCCCCGCTACTGGCATCTATTTCCACATCGCTCGCAACCACTTCCACCTCAAGGATCGACCCACTGCTCGCGTCGATCTCCAATTTGTCGGTCTTTATTGTTTCTTCCGCAGTAAGATGCGCACCACTTGAACTTTTCAAACCGGTAATATCGGGCAAAGAGACGTACACTTTCTTGGTGGCCCTGCCAATGTTTTCTTCGGCATGGATCCGTAGCTTGCCATTTTTGATATCAGTGCCGATAAGGTCGATAACGTTCTCATCTGCCTCGACTTCGATTTTGAATTTTGAGGCTTGGGTAACATAAACGTCTATACCTTCTGAGGCCGATACGACGGTAAACTCATCTGTAATTTCCCTGGTATCGGTTACCACTTCGCCGTTACCTTTTACCCCGGTTCCAAAATTCCCGAAGTTGACATCGATACCGCATGAAGCTGCGAGTAACGCCAGTACTAATCCGATTGTAATTCTTGCTAATGTTGTCATGGTCGTTGTTTTCTTGTGCTGAACTTGATTCAGCATCTGTTAATAATTGATTGATGTAAAATTCGTATTTATAATTGGTCTTCTTTAATTACTATTTCTGAACTGTCGTTTTTTTAGGATGAGTTGTCGCACTAGTGTCATGTCAAGCATGCTCTAACGCACCAAGCCTTGTTCTTTTCCGATTTTACTTCATGATAAAAAGATGCACTTAGCTATGGCTATGCTTACTTTTTCTCATTTTGTAAAATGCGAAAAATAGAAAAATAACTGCGACTTATCCGTCATTTCATACTTGACACGACACTAGTTCTCATTTGCATCTATTTTCACTCCTTCTTCGTCAATATCGATATCGATACTGTCACTATGGTCGTTGGCCTTTATCTTTACGCCATCTTCATTAATCTTCATCTTAAAAGATTCTCCGTTGTCTTTGATATTGATATCAATTCCATCTTCATTGATTCTGATGTGATTGTCTTCTTCATCGTCGTCGTAAATAACCTCGTCGGGACAATCTTGACATTTAAGCTCGGCATCACTGCCCATTTTCCATAAATAGTTTTCGATATTATCCATATCCTCTCTATCGGTATTGGCACTCATGTTCCAATTGCGTCCACTATCAGAGTCATATTTCAATACGGTGCCTACGGGCAAGAAAAGATTGACCCGTACCTCTTGATCTTTGAATCTGCTTTTACCTTCCGTAGTCAAAAAATCGTTTAATATTAAGGTGTTGCCCTCCATTTTATAGCTGTATTGAATTTTCTCCGCAACCGCACGCGCTTCGGCAAGAGTCGGCCCGTTCGCTTCTTTTCTTATTTCCAATCGTACAACCGAGTCTTTGGATTTCTTCAAACGGAACCGAACATCATCAGACAGCAATACAGGATTTCCGTCATCATCATAGGTCATAACCATGTCGTTCATTCTCATATTGGCACCATTGTCCCATAACGATGATGATGCCAACTGAATATTCAAAGTGTCGGAAGGGTTCGGCATATACAACTCGCTTTCGGTGGTAATGCCGCCTTCATAGGCATGTGATGCGGCTTCTCGCACGCCCATGACAATGAGCGCGATAATAGATATCAACCATAGGCCCAAGAGTGAAAACTTCGCAATGTTTCCGATCGACTTTAAGTTGTTGACCAATATTTTCAACCCTAAGTAAAGAAGAAAGAAAAAGGGAATGCCTACGGCGAAAAAGGTCAATATGGATAATACCCAAACCGGAGTTTTCGTGATATTGTCAAGAAAACCATCCAAACCTGGTAGGTGGATCCAATCCAAGGCGCCCATGGTCAACATGCCGATGAACATGCCTATTATAGTTGAGGCCCCTACGATTATCAAAATGATTCCTATGAACTTGCCGATAATCTTAAAGAAAAACATGATGACATCGCCTACAGTATCGAAAAAAGTCTTTCCACTATTTTTTACTCTACCGTAGTCGGCGTTTTTGACTTTGTCCGCGACATCATCGAAACCCTCCTTTATCTTTCGCTCGATATTGCTGATGTTCACGGCTTCGCCGCGCATATCCAATTTTTGCGAAGTTGTATCTGCCTCGGGAATCAATATCCAAAGTAACCCGTAGATGAGAATAAAACCACCTGTAGATCCTATGGTCAAGATGATCCATAACAATCGGATCCATAGCGGATCTATATTGAAATAATGACCCAGGCCCGAAGAGACACCGGCGACGTATTTCTGTTCGGTATCGCGATAGAATTTTTTGGACCGTGTTTCGGAAGATCTTGTTCTTGACGATTTTGGCTCATCGTCAAAAATATCCTCATCGACCATGTAATCTTCAGGCTGGCCCATGATGGCAATGACCTCGTCGACTTCTTTTTCGGTAATGACCTGTCTTTCGTTCTCTAATTTCTCGTGAAAAAGTTCGGCGACCCGTGCTTCGATATCGGCGATTATTTCATCGCTACCGGGTGTATTGGCGAACGACCGTTTTACCGATTCGAGGTAACGCCGCATTTTGTTGTACGCATCTTCATCGATGTGAAAAAGTACGTTTGCTAGATTTATATTTACTGTCTTGTTCATCGTTAGCTGTTTTCACCCTGAAACAAGTTCAGGGTCTGTTTATTGATGTTATTTGTTATTGGTTACCAAGTTTGTGGCACTTCGAAGCTCGTCCCAAGTGGTGTTCAGTTCTTTTAGAAAAAGTTTGCCGGTTTCGGTCAACGTATAATATTTTCGTGGCGGGCCCGAAGTGGATTCTTCCCAACGATAGTTGAGGAGCCCCGCGTTCTTTAATCTTGTTAGCAGGGGATATATCGTACCTTCTACCACAAGCATTTTTGCGTCTTTGAGGATCCCTAGAATCTCGGAGGCGTACTTGTCCTTTCCATTTAAAATGGAAAGGATGCAGTACTCCAAGACCCCTTTTCGCATTTGCGCTTTTGTGTTTTCTACGTTCATGATTTCTTTTTGCTTTTTATGCCGAGTCGGTCTACCTATAGGCAGGCTTTCTCCAATGCCTCTGATTGTTTGCATATGTTAACTTTAACTGTTCGTTCTTGTGCTGCCCAAAACTTCGGGGGTTTCAGCATCTTTTCGAGCTGGAACGGATACCGAAATAAATTCGGCACAAGTTGATTTTGATTGATGATAAACTCCTTTTATATGTACAAGGATGTGATTAAGACCCCTTTTGATTATTGATTACTGATTATTGATTGTTCAATTGGAAGTGCCGATTTCGATTTTTTATAGATTATAAACTTATTTTTCCAGTTGCCCGCACTTGCCTACTGCGTACTGAACACTGTCTACTATCGTCAATGAAGGCTGATGACCCGAGTGATTTTCCAATCATCATCGTCGCGTTTCCATATCGTAATAAACTTACTTGCCTTCGATATTGCATCGGGCTCCTGATTATTGTGAAATTTATGCATGCCGATTTGTACCGCTCCAAAGCCCGGTATTTCATGAACTTCGATACTTCCTTCCACTAATTCACGTGTTACTTTTCCGCAGATATTCTTTTCAATACTTTCCAGAATTTCTTGTTTCGATGTTGACAAGCCACCTTTGTCATGATAGAATTCAAGGTCTTCGGCATATAATTCCGCTGGTTTTTCCATATCGCAGTTGTTGTAGGCCGTAAAATAAATGTCATCTAATTCAATGATGGTATCGTACAATTCTTGCTCGCCTTCCAAAGCATAGTATTCCATTTCTTCAATAGGAATCATGGCCGATACAGCAGCGATTGAAAAGAACGCTACAGTGCTAAAAAAGGCGGATTTTATATAGTTGGATTTTTTCATTACTTGATAAATTTTATAGTTATGGGATAATTAAAAGTTTGCCCCTCATTGGTTCGAATAGTAGCTAAAATGGTATATACTATATTCACAACGAACAAGGCGCCTTGTATCAAACCCGCAATACCAAGCGGCAACAACCACTTTCCAAATCGGAAATCATCACTATCAATACTGATATTAAGGTTGTTGAAATTATTAAGATGATCAAAACCGAAATGACCGAAATCTAAAATGTCGGGAAAGAACCCTATAAAGAAAGGTACACTGATAATACCCAAAATAATAGAGTAGAGCAGTATGCTGATTTGAAAATTCAACGCCTGCTTTCCATTGTGGTCTACGAATTTATATTCCTGCTTATTAGCTGTCCATAATACCAGGGGAATAATAAAATTTCCGAAGGGGATAAAGAATTTCGAAAAGGTCGAGGCATGTATCAATGCCGATAAATTTCGTTCGTGTTTTGTCAATGTGCTTTCCATGGCCTAGTTGTTTATCAGATCTAAGTTTCGAGACGTAAAACGAATTGAAACTTGAAGGTTCAAATGAGTTCCACCAAAAACCGGAGTTTGATTCTTAGGTCTAATTGTGCTTCTTTTTAACATGATTCCGTTGATTACATAATAACTTACAATGCAAATATATATCTAAAAGAAGGTACTATGCAACACAAAGTACTAATGTTTAACATAAAATTAACAATTTACAAATGGTGATCATGACCCATTTTGTTCTCACAATACAAGTAAATTCAATACTTTTGAGGTAAATCCAATGAATCATGAGCTTGACTCCTAAAAAGATAAATTCTTTTAATTTTTTTAAACTCCCCTCGGTCTGGTGGTGTGGAATTCGGGTAAAACAACTTGATGACACCACTTGCGTAGCTTCCGTCAAGCATAAATGGATCAATCAAAATCCGTTTCGTTCGATGTTCTGGGCTGTACAAGGTATGGCCGCCGAGCTGACGACAGGTGCACTCATGATGCGTCAAATTCGAGAAAACGGTAAACGCATTTCAATGTTGGTGCTGAACAACAATGCCAGCTTTACAAAAAAAGCCACTGGTAGAATAACCTTTAGCTGCGATCAAGGAAATGAGGTAAGCGATGCGATTCAAAAAACAATAGAAACAGGGGAGGGGCAAACGGTCTGGATGAAATCAGTAGGAGTGAACGAAGATGGGGTGGTCGTCTCGACCTTTAATTTTGAATGGACGGTACGAGTTAAGAGTTAAGAGTTCAGAGTTAAGAGTTCAGAGTTAAGAGTTCAGAGTTGTTTTATGGAGATTGGCACTTTGAGTAGGCTTTAGAGGTGTTTTGAAAGTCAAAAAGTAGTTTGTGGGTTGTAGTTTAGGGTTGGTTGTAACAATTACTAAGAAATACTGACCAATATTTTAGAACTATAAACTCTAAATATAAAAACAATCGATTCCTGCCCCTGCCTGCTGGCAGGTTCGCAGGAATGACTATAAAACCATTTGTTATGAACGCACATGAAATAGACTATCAGATTTACGGGGAAGAAATGCAATATGTCGAGATCGAACTCGACCCTCAGGAAGCCGTTGTAGCGGAGGCCGGGAGTTTTATGATGATGGATTCCGATATCAAAATGGATACCATTTTCGGAGATGGCTCGAATCAGGATACCGGAGTACTGGGAAAGATTTTTTCCGCGGGAAAAAGAATCCTGACCGGAGAAAGTCTTTTTATGACCGCATTTTTAAATGTGGGGCAAGGAAAAAAACAGGTCAGTTTTGCTTCTCCTTATCCCGGAAAAATCCTTCCTATTGATTTATCTGAAAAAGAAGGGAAATTCATTTGCCAGAAAGATGCTTTCTTATGTGCCGCAAAAGGAGTTTCCATAGGTATCGAATTTTCTAAAAAGCTGGGTCGCGGACTTTTCGG
>QIJL01000429.1 GCA_003232435.1 Flavobacteriales bacterium
CAAGAAAAACAGGGAAAAGGTGCTCGATAACATCCAACGGGCATTTCTTGAAAATCCCTATCTGCCACCTGCCTAACGGCTGAACTGTTACGAGAATATTCAAAAAACCTGTAAAACATTGATTTACAGGATTTTTGCTTTTTTATACCCTCCTAGCAACCATCACAATACAGAAGACATGAATTATTGGACTGGAAATAACTCAAGCTGGTGAGAGTTATTCTATTTCGACAATGCCGTGAACAGTTTTACAATTTTCCTGGCTGAAAATTATTGAATCATAGCATTTGCCACCTATGTCATTTTTGCTAGACGTTTATCAGCCTGAACACTATAAAACGACACAGGTTCCGGAGCAGATTAGTTAGGTGAAAAATATTCAGATAAAAAGTAGTCATAAGTGTCTTTATCCGGTAAATTGAATAGATAAAGGAGTAAATTAGTGTTCATTTAACAAGTTGTGCTTTATTATAACCTAACCAATGTAAATTAATTAATGCAATCATATACCATAACTTTTAATAATCATCCTTTAAAAGGACTTTCGATAGTGATATCGGAAGGAATAACTTATTTGGTGGGTAAAAATGGCGCAGGTAAAAGCCAAATTCTAGAGGCAATTAAAAAAGGAAGTTGTGTGATAAGTAGAAATGAAAGCGAAGGACATTTAAATAGATATGCAGCTTTCGAATGGGGAACTCAAGAATATAATAATGAAAGAGGGTTGCAAAGAAACTACTCTGATTTAAATCCACATCTAAAAGAATTAGGACAACCAGAAATACAAGAAGAAGAAACTGAACCCAAATTAAATAAGACATATAATCCTGAAAAAAAAGTTACCGAAGTATTTAGACAATCCGAATTGATTCCAAAAAGACTAGGTTCTAAATTTGACCCAAATCACTTATCTACTGGGACAAAAAAACTGTTAGAACGATTTAGCTGGAATTCATTAGGCAAGCCTTTTCCAGAAAATAGAAGTTATGGACCTGGAGGATTTCGTTCTGCTGACTCTGTTTTTTTACTTTGGGATGAACCTGAACATTCGATTCGGGTCTGTAAATTAAACTCTGTCCGTTGGTTCGATCCTCTTGGGGCTAGCCCCAAGAGGATCGGTTGCCAGGTCCAGTTGGATCCTGTCCCCGAATTTAATGTAAAGTTGTTGAACGGTCAAACTCCAATTATGAAGTGGGGCCGTCCATTTCTTTTCAATGTTCTTGGTGACCAGATAGACAAGCTTGAGCAGTGCCATATCGTTGGTAAATGCTCCTTTGGTCTTGGTGACCTTTCGCACCTGTCCGTGGAACCCTTCTACTGCATTGGTGGTGTAAATGATCTTCCTGATGGGCTCTGTATACTGAAAATACTGTGATAGATGTTCCCAGTTGCGTTCCCAGGATTCAATGACCACGGGGTACTTGTCCCCCCATTTCCCCCCCAGGGCCAACAGTTCATCTTCGGCCACCTGTTTATTGACGGCTCTGTAAACACGTTTCAGGTCTTTCATAAACTCCTTTTGGTCCTTGGAGGCGATGTACTTCAGGGAATTGCGTATCTGGTGCACGATACAGAGCTGGACCTGTGTCTTTGGGTAAATACTCAATATCGCTTGTGTAAAGCCCTTGAGGTTGTCCGTACAGGCTATCAAGATGTCTTCCAGTCCACGTTGTTGCAGATCGGTCAATACCGCAAGCCAGAAGTTGGCACCTTCGCTCTCTGAGAGATACATTCCCAATATCTCCTTGCATCCATCTTTATTGATACCCAGTACATTGTAGAGTGCCTTGTGTTGTATCTTGCCATCGACCTTGACCTTGTAATGCATCGCATCGAGCCAGACAATGCAATATAGGGACTCTAACGGGCGGCTTTGCCACGCCTTGACATCTGGAACGATACGATCGGTGATCTGGCTTAATACCGTATGGGAAATATCGGTATCGTACATCTCCTTGATATGGGCCGATATATCCCGATAGCTCATCCCAAGGCCATAGAGGCCGATGATCTTGTCCGATAGGTTGTCCGCCAGTATGGTCTGGCGCTTCTTCACCAGTTCCGGTTCAAAATTGCTCTGGCGATCTTGGGGGGTGTCGATATCGAAGGTCCCGAAACCGCTCTTGATCGTTTTCTTGCCACGGCCATTGCGCTTGTTGCCCCCGGAACGCTCACTTTCATCCAGATGGCCCTCCATCTCGGCCTCAAGGGCTTTCTCGATTACATTCTTTAACATCGGGGCGAATGCACCGTCTTTGCCGAAAAGATTCTTGCCCGACATAAATTGGTCAAGCACCTTTTTCTCAAACTCTGTTTGTTCTGTTGTTCTCATTTTTCTATCTAAGTTAAATTAATATTCTAATTCATCTTAGACAGAGTTCAGTTTACACCCTCTTCGATTCACCCATCTGAACAAAAAAAAATTACCTTTTCGATTTGAAAACTGGATTGAGACCAACTCACCTAGATTAGCAGGTATCAACAACTCAAAAAGACCAGTATTTATTCTTGTTGCTACTCACTCACCTTTCATTCTATCAGGCATAAAAAATGAGGCAAATCATAATATAATATGTTTAGATAATTGCGAAATCGTAGGTGATTCAAATCTAAAAAGCTTGTCAGAGATGAGGTTAGAAGCAAATCGTCTTCTTGGTTTGGGTATTAGCGATATTTTTCCTGGTGAGTTAGTGCTTGCCGAGAACTCAATTAATACTTTAATAAAAGGACTGGCATCAAAATTCAATTTGGAAGTTGAAAAATTTATAATAACTGTAGGTGGTGATTCTAAACTAAAATCAAAGTTTGAAACATTAGCTGACACATATAATGTATTAAGCCAACTAGGAAAAGCTTGGCCTGAAAAATTAATTTTCGATCAAATAAATATTCATTTAATTACCGATGATGAAGGAGCTAAAGAAGATTTACAACAAATAAAAAAAGAGAATTTTAACATTAGTGTTTCAGCACTTGGGGAAGAACAATTAGAAGATGAATATCCTCTAAAATTAGTTAACACATTTTTAAAGGAAAGAGACATTATTGAATGGGCGCCAACTGACCAATCATTCAATCAATTTTTAAAAGAAAATTACAGTAAAAATCATAAAGACTGCGGAATACTGAAATCGGAATTGGCAGAATTTATTGTAAGTCAATTCAATGATTATGAGCAAGTAAAGAAAAAAATGCCTCGAGTTTTTGAATTTTTTGAAAAATGGAATTCACACTAATATTAACTAAAAATAACAAAGCACAACAAAGAACTGAGTTAAAAAACAAATCTTTTTAATTCGATTTTGAAACATGGTTCTCATCATAAGGCCTTCCTGATCTGGCTATTGCAAATGCCTGCTTCAGCAACTTGTTCCCCCGCTGGCGCAAGCAAGACCAACCGCTAGTGCGAGCGTCACGCTCGTACCGTACCGAGTAAGCAACAGGCCACAGGCCTATGGTACGGGCCAATTAAACGGCAATATCAAGGGTGTACGTTGGCAGAACCATGCCGAGCTATGCCCATTTCATATTTCGAGATTCAAACGAGGACTCAATATCTTTACTACGGGGTGACAAAACTTTGTGGGCACGAGCGTGACGCTCGCGCTAGCAGGGGGCCTACCATCCTGCCACAATACGAAAATCAATAACGTTCACGACGCAACAGGACGCTTGGATCAAACAACAGATTGAAAAAGACGACTTTACCAATGATAGCGAATATATTTGGGATTTGGTGTACACCAAGCTTGGGGTGAACTACTGGAAGGCTTGGAAAGTGGGGTGAGTGATAAAAGTGTTGAAGAAATTTTTAGGGAGGTAAAAAACCGGATGAGAGCAGATGGCCGCTTGTAGATTATCAAAGAGAATATAAAATAGCATGATTTTTGTACCTTTATTAGAAATTTGAACGATGAATACAGCCGAATTAAATACAACCCGTCAAGAGTTGATAGATTGGATTAACTCCCTTACCGATACTAGTCTGCTAAATTTATTGAATTCGATTAAACTGTCAAGAGTTGATAATGATAAGGGGTGGTGGAACGATTTAACCCCAAGCCAAAAGGAGAATATTAAGTTGGGGTTAAAAGACCTTGATCAGGGCAACATCGTAACCTCTAAAGAATTCTGGCAAAGGTTTAACAATGAGTAAACCAATACCCGTAAAGTGGACAGTTCGTTCCCTTAGAAATGCAAATAGCATATCCGAATATCTCCATAGAAAATTTTCCAAAAAACAGGTTAAGGAATTCGAGAATATATTAAAGGAGTTTGAGAAAACAGTTACCTTCTTTCCCCATCTTTATCCCGAATCTGAACATCGTTCCAACCTGAGAAAAGCCGTGGTTCATAAATACACTTCAATTTTTTATGTTTATAAAAATGGCGAAGTGACTGTTGTGGCCATGCAAGATAATCGTCAGGAGAAACCTAGTGACTAAACCGACATGAAAAATATTCAGCATAAGGAATAATTTTATTGGCAGCCAAATCTATTTTATCGACCTTTACCTACAAACAAGTTCATATAAAATACAAGTACGATTCGGTGTGTACTTTGAAAATACAGATTGCAACTTTTTGAATATCAAATGATTACAGATAATATTCAAACCCCAGCCAGGTCACCAAGTGACACAAATAGTCAAGGCGAGAAGTTTACCCTGAGCCTTTCGACTGCGCTCAAGACAGGCTAAAGTCTAAGGGAGTCCCGGCCAGGTCACTTTACGACCTTCATTAGTATTCAAAAAGCCTCTAATTAAACCACTATGCACTGCAAGTACATAGATTTTTTTACGAATGAAATTCGTTTTTTTAAATATCCGTTTTTGTCGGAAGACCGAAGTCGGAAGCGACCGTCTTCCACCTTCCCACATCGGGCTTCTGGCCAAAAAGAAACGATAAGTGTTTTAGAATCCGCCAACTGGCGTGCATAGTTTCAACTAACGATTGTGACCAATGAAATACACATTTATACTTATTATGATATATCTATTTTCATCTACCCAAATGGCAAAAGCACAACAAGCTACC
>QIJL01000664.1 GCA_003232435.1 Flavobacteriales bacterium
CTCAAAAAAGACAAAATTAGGGCGCAAAATGTGAAAATCGTAGGTAAAAGAAAAACTCAAGACGAGTTCATTATATTGGTTTTAAATACTTTGCGAACCTTGCAATTTTTCCTTGCGCTCCTTGCGTTTAAATTCTCGTTCCGGTACTCAAGAGGTCGGCTCTAAAACTTGATGCTGATTAGTTCCAAAAACTTAAGATAAATAAGAATGGTGTGGTTATCGGGTCATTTCCGGTTCGTCGATACGACGCATCTTTTTCATCGCCAACAATGCGAATACAAAAGCGGAAAGTAATAAAAGTGATGCCAGGACATATGGTGCACCTGGGAAATAAATGTTTCCCTCGGGCCGTATAAAGTAATAAAATACAGGGGAGAAAATCAATTGCCCGAAAATAGCGGTAAGGCTTACCAAGCCGGTAATCGCACCTTGAAGGTTTCCCTGTTCTTTCTCGGATACTTCATTTGAAATGACCCCTTGTACCGTTGGGCCGGCAATACCACCGAAAGCATACGGTATCAAAAAGACGTAGAGCATCCAAGGTTCGGTGGCCAATGCAAAAAGGAACATTCCTATGGTCCAAAAAAGAAACCCGAAGATAATAGCCTTTCGCTTTCCAAAACGTTTGACAAAAACGCCCACCAAAAACCCTTGTACTATTGCCACAAGTAAACCAACTACCATCAGGGAAACCCCAATTTCCATCGGGCTCCAATCGTATCGCTCTATACCATAATATGACCACGTAGAGGGTAGCGCTTGCCCTGCTAGATTGGCCAAGAAAAATGCCAATATTAACAACAATACCCCCTTATAGTTTCTTAGGCTGACCAACGAAACCCCGGGAATCATTTTGGACAAATTAATAGGCCTCCTATTCTCAGGTGCCAAGGATTCAGGAACGAAAAACCATCCAAATACAAAATTGGCAAAAGTGAGTCCGGCAGCAATGTAGAACGGTAGCCGTATATCAATATCGCCGAAAAAACCTCCAATGCCGGGGCCGATGATAAATCCTAATCCAAAGGCAGCTCCTATTAACCCGAAATTTTTAGCCTTATTTTCCTTGGTGCTTACATCTGCTATATAAGCCGATGCTACCGTAAAACTTGCTCCGGTAATTCCCGCTAGAAATCGCCCTAAGAACAACCATGTAATTGTCGGTGCCCAAGCGTGAATCAAGTAATCAATGCTCAGCCCCAATAGCGCCATCAATAAAATCGGCCGTCGACCATATTGATCTGAAAACTCTCCTAGGACCGGAGAGAATAGAAATTGCATACCGGCAAAAGCAGTAGTCAACCACATGCCATAAATAACGGCCATGTGTGTTCCTTCCCCTGTCAATTCCATTATCAGATCCGGAATTATCGGAAGGATAATACCAATGCCAATAACATCGACCAGAACGGTAATGAAAATAAAGAGTAATGCGGTTTTATTGGATTTCATTGCGGTGGCAAAAATCGAACAAAAAAGGGGCTAAGAAGTGTTTAATTTTATTAATCATCGGAAGTGTACAGGAATAAAAAAATGGTGTCTAAAAAGTCAATTTAAATTCGTTTGTCAGGTTCAGCTTGTCGAAACCAGTTGTTGATTATCAACAAGTTAAAGTATTTCGACAGGCTCAATATGACATTGAACTATACTTTTTAGACACCCTCTGATTATTTTTCTCTCGACTCCGTTCGAGATGACATTTGTTAATTGTTAAGTGCCTCGGCTCCGCCCACTATCTCAAGAATCTCATTGGTAATCGCGGCCTGTCTTGCTTTGTTATAAGTCAATTTTAATTGATCTCTTAGCTCGGTAGCATTATCAGTCGCCTTGTGCATAGCGGTCATACGCGCACCGTGCTCACTTGCGAATGAATCACGAATACCTTTGTACAATTGTGTCTTCAACGATTTCGGAATCAATTGTTCTACGATCTCAGCCTTTGAAGGTTCAAAAATATAATCCTTGTTGGAAATTTCAGTGCCTTCCGCCGGAACAATAGGCAAGAACTGCTCAGACATGATGATCTGTGTCGCAGCGTTCTTGAACTTATTGTAAACGACGTCTATTCTATCGTACGAACCATCGGTAAAGCGTTCCATTAAATCTTCCGCAATAGCAGCAACATTATCGAAAGTCAAATCATCATAAACGGCACTATGATTCGCAATGATATTGTATTTCTTACCTAAAATATCATTTGCCTTCTTTCCAATGGCCATAAAGTCTACCTGCTTACCAGCATAGGTCTCCTCGGCCAATACGATGCCCTGCTTGATAATGTTCGTGTTAAAAGCGCCACAAAGTCCTCTATTCGAGTTTATGGCCACTACCAAGACCTTGTTTATCTTACGGTCATCGGAAAATTTGTTTCCCGCTTCGAGACTTCCACTTAAATTCTGTAACAACTCGGTCAATTTATTGGCATAAGGCCGCATGGCCGTAATGGCATCTTGAGCCTTTTTCAACTTGGCCGCGGACACCATTTTCATGGCGCTGGTAATCTGCATGGTCGATGAAACCGATGCTATCCTATTCCGTATTTCCTTTAAATTGGCCATTTCTTCAAGTTATGAGTTCGGAGTTATGAGTTATGAGTTTTTGATTATCGCTACTAAAATCCGTATCAACTCTTCGCACTTCTCCATCATTTCCTTTGGTACTTTTCTTCCTGTGGCTTCTAATATTTCTAGCCAATATTTGGTTTCATCGGCTTCTTTCAAAGCAATACCAAACTTATTTTTAAAATCTTTAGTGCTAACTCCTCTTTGTGCTTCTCTAGTATTCGCTCCGATACTAGTTCCACTTCTTAACAATTGAGAAGCCAATTCAAAATCTTTATTCCTTTTTAATTCATCGCAGTACAGAACAATAGTACAAGCAAATTGAAAACTTTTGATGCGTATAGGGCTATTGTTCAATTCACTCATAACTCATCACTCTTAACTATATTTAGAAGAAAGATCCTGCGCAACAGCGGTCAAGGTATCAGTAACCTCATCGGTCAATTTCCCAGATTTCAAAGTATCCAATACATCCCTGTGTTTTGCGTTCAGGAATTCAATATAATCGCGTTCGAACTCTTTTACCTTTTCAACAGGAACATCACGCAACAAGTTATTCGAACCCGCATAGACAATCGCAACCTGATCTTCAACGGTAAATGGGTCGTTCTGTGCTTGCTTCAAGATTTCAACATTACGACGTCCTTTTTCGATAACATTTAACGTAGCTGCATCTAAATCGGAACCGAACTTCGCAAAAGCTTCCAATTCACGGAACTGTGCCTGATCCAGTTTCAAAGTACCCGCTACTTTTTTCATGGACTTGATCTGTGCATTACCACCAACGCGAGATACCGAGATACCTACATTGATCGCCGGGCGAACACCTTGGTTGAACAAATCTTGCTCTAAGAAAATCTGACCATCGGTAATCGAGATTACGTTAGTAGGAATGTATGCAGAAACGTCACCTGCTTGAGTCTCGATAATCGGAAGTGCGGTCAACGAACCGCCTCCTTTTACCATTGGCTTCAACACCTCTGGTAAATCGTTCATGTTCTTTGCGAGCGCATCATCGTTGATGATTTTTGCGGCACGCTCCAATAATCTTGAGTGCAGATAGAAAACGTCGCCAGGGTATGCTTCACGTCCGGGTGGTCTTCTTAAAAGAAGGGATACCTCACGGTACGCAACCGCTTGCTTTGATAAATCATCATAGATTATCAATGCAGGGCGACCCGTATCACGGAAATATTCTCCAATTGAAGCTCCTGCCATCGGTGCATAAACCTGCATTGGCGCGGGATCGGATGCATTAGCGGCAACAATCGTCGTATACGCCAAAGCACCTTTGTCTTCCAATACCTGGGCAATACCTGCAACAGTTGAGGCCTTTTGACCAATAGCAACATAAATACAATAAACAGGCTCCCCTGCATCATAAAATTCTTTTTGGTTCAGGATGGTATCGATACAAACCGTAGTCTTACCGGTTTGACGGTCACCAATCACAAGTTCCCTTTGACCTCTACCTACAGGAATCATCGCATCGATAGCTTTAATACCGGTTTGCAACGGCTCGGTTACCGGCTCACGGAAAATTACCCCTGGTGCTTTACGCTCCAATGGCATTTCGTAAGTCTCGCCCGAAATAGGCCCTTTTCCATCAATTGGGACACCTAAGGTGTTTACCACACGACCAACAATACCTTCACCAACATTAATAGAAGCGATGGTTTGTGTACGTTTTACAACAGAACCTTCTTTTACATCACGTGAGGGACTCAATAACACAACACCTACATTATCTTCTTCCAAGTTCAAAACGATACCTTTCAGTCCGCCTCCGAACTCTACCAATTCTCCGTATTGAACATTGGAAAGACCGTATACACGTGCGATACCATCACCCACTTGCAAAACTGTTCCCACTTCGTCCAAAGAGGCCGTAGCTTCGAATCCTGATAATTGTTTCTTTAAGATTGCTGATACCTCAGCGGCTTTTACTCCTGCCATTTGATTTTAGATATACGATTTTTGATTTTAGAGCCCACCTGCCTGCCGGCAGGTTTGCTTTCCTATCTCAAAAATGGATTTATATACTCTTCGCGAATTCTCGCTTTAAATTGTTCAATTTGTTCGAAATGCTCGCGTCGTATTGCAAATCTCCTACCCTAAGTATAAAACCGCCCACGATACTTTCATCTATTTTGTTCTCAAGCACGACTTTGTTACCGGTCATGCTTTCTACTTGTTTCAATATTTTCTTTTCCAGATCATCTGTCAAAGTAACTGCAGTAGTAACGAAAGCAACACCTTCCCCTTTCAACTGCTCATTTAATATGATATATTTTTCGGCAACCTCGTTCAGTAATGAAATTCTTTTGTTGTCAACCAACATACCGATCAATCCCACGGAAATGGCATGGCCACCTTCAAAAATCGATAAAAGCACCTGTTTTTTATCCGAACCTTTGATTACCGGACTGGCCAACATCTCGCGCAATTCTGAACTGTT
>QIJL01000627.1 GCA_003232435.1 Flavobacteriales bacterium
TCGCCATTCACGATGGTGGTCCCGGGGTCATTTTTTGGATATGGATTACCGCACTGATCGGTATGGTTATTAAATTCTATTCATGTAGCCTTTCCATTATGTTCAGAGGTGTAGATTCCGAAGGCAATCTGCAAGGTGGCCCGATGTATTATATTACCAAAGGTTTGGGTGAAAAAGCGAGGCCACTGGCTATTTTCTTTGCCGTATGTGGTTTGTTCGGCTTTCTGGGCGTGTTTACAGCAAATCAGTTTACGGAAACTTTTATGAGGGTTGTAGTGCCTGAAGAAAACCTTTTTGCGTTGGGAGGAACTGAGGCCGACCCTTTATTCAATTGGAAAATCTCCATAGGCATTGTTTTGGCTATAATTACTTCTTTCGTGATTTTTGGCGGGTTGAGCAAAATTGCGAAGGTTGCTTCTGCCATTGTGCCTTTCATGGTAGCTGTATATCTGATTGCCGTTATTGTAGTGATGGCATTAAATGCGTCGCAGATAATTCCGTCCTTAAAAATGATTGTTGACGAAGCATGGAATTTTAAAACAATAGTTACAGGCGGTTTTTGGGGTCTGGTTATCATAGGGGTTAAAAGAGCGATGTTTTCAAATGAAGCTGGCTTGGGTAGTGCACCTATGTATCACGGGCAGTCTAAAACCGATAATCCCATTAAAGAAGGTTTGGTAGCTAGTTTGGGGCCATTTATCGACACGATTTTGGTCTGTACGTGTACGGCGATCGTAATTATTTTAAGCGGTGCCTATTTAGAGGATTCAAGCGGAATCGTAATGACATTGTCCGCATTCGAGACTACGCTGTTCGGATATGGCGATGATTTATTGATGGTAATCGTTACGGCTTTTGCGTTATCGACACTATTTACGTATTCCTATTATGGTGTGAAAAGTTTATCGTTTTTGACGAACGCCAAAATCGGAAAATACTACAATTGGTATTTTGTAATCATGATTGTGTTCGCCGCGGTCGCTTCCCTAGAGCTTGTAAAAAACTTGATAGATCTTTCATATGCGCTAATGGTCATTCCGAATATGATAGCTGTGTTATTATTGGCTCCAAGAGTGAATGAAAAGGCCAAGGCCTATTTTGCCTCACTAAAAAAGTCAAAATCCGCATAATAGCATAAAATTATGCCTCGCTAGTAAATGTTTTTGGTAAAAGAAACTAGAATTGATCTAAATCATTTTGCCAAGATATTGAATTGTCTTTTACAATATTTAGAAGTAAGCTCTGGAAATCTAAGTCGAATTGCTGAATATCAGTTCTGCGATAATTAAAGAGAATCACTGCTGATCTGCCATTGTCGGCAATCATACACCACGTACGTGTGCCGGGTAGACTACCTGTCGTATAAAACAGGCTTTGTTGCTCCCAAATTCCTATTCCCCTGCCCCACAATGCTTGATATGAAGATGCTTGGGTCATCAATTCGCGAGCTTCTTGGCTAATAACATCTTGACGATTTGGAAGCCCATCAATGGCATTTAAAAATCTTAATAAATCCGGAGCACTCATAACGACCCCGCCATCCCCATCTCTTCTAGATGCTATGGTATAAAGAAATTGCGAATCTTGATCGGTACCGTAATACTCCACTTCATTGGGTTCACGGTCCTCCATCCTGAAACTGGTCGTTTTAATGGTTGATATACCCGTTGCCGAGAGCATATTAATCAAGTAGGTCTCAAAGGGTTGCCCGGCTATACTTTCAACAATTCTTGCCAATAGCCAATACCCGGTATTGCTATAATCATATCCCTTTCCTGGGGCATTGGTCAAATCATGATTATTTAGTATGTATTCTATAAACTCGTCATCACCCAACTGAGGTTGCATATCTATTGGGTCTCCTGTTGTACTTCCCCATCCGCCAGATTCATGTGTTAATAAGTGGTCAATGGTAATTTCCATTTCGTCTTCGGTAAGCGTTGCTGAACCAAAATCATCCCCTAAAACCCCATCTAGACCGAAAACCTTATCGGTCACCGATAAGCTGTCCTCATCAATCAATTTCATAATGGCCGCAGCTGTAAAAGTCTTTGAAATACTGGCTATTCGAAAAAGGTCATCGGCATTGGCCACCGTATTGTTGTCAATATTTGATAGACCGAAACCCTTTGAATAAACCATCTTTTCATTAACACTGACGGCGAGTGCCGCACCAGGCACCTCGTACTTTTGCATAAAGTCGAGTACGCCATCATCGACCTGTGGTATGTCATTCTGGGTGACCGGATCGGGATCTGGATCAGGGTCAGGTATGGGATCTGGATCCATAGTCGTATCAGGTACCGTTGCTCCGGAATCCTCTGAACTACAGGAAACTGCGAAAACCATTAAAAATGCACATAATAGAATCAGTAACCTGACGCTTAGTATTGAATTGTCAATATATAATTTATGCTGTTGGTATATTTTCGAAAATGTTGTTCCCATTGGTTTTGGTTTTTAAGGGTTTCAATCTTTTATCAATGTCGTTGATAAATAACATCAATTTTTTGGGGAACATTTAAAAATATAAAAAAAAAATAGACCGAGGCTCATATTTCGATGTAACTTGGAATGCGGATTAAGGGAATTGGCTTATTCTGCTCTTTTTTGTTCGTAGTTTTGCATAATGGAAGAATCGCACAAATCCGGCTTTGTAAATATCATCGGCAATCCCAATGTGGGCAAATCTACCTTGATGAACGCTTTTGTGGGGGAAAAACTTTCGATTATCACCTCAAAGGCGCAAACAACGAGACACCGTATTCTAGGTATTGTAAACGGAGACGATTTTCAGGTCGTTCTTTCTGACACGCCAGGAATTATAAAACCCGCCTATGAGCTTCAATCTTCAATGATGAATTTTGTAAAGTCTGCTTTTGAGGATGCAGACGTTCTATTATATATGGTCGAGATAGGGGAGAAGGCTCTAAAGGACGAAAAGTTTTTTGAAAAGATAAAGAGCAGTAAAATCCCTGTACTGTTGTTACTTAACAAGATCGATACTTCCGATCAAGATGCGCTGGAGACACAGATTGAATTTTGGCAAGACTTGCTTCCGGAAGTTGAGGTCCATCCGATTTCCGCTTTGGAAAAATTCAATGTTAAGGAAGTATTTGAACGTATCTTGGAATTGCTTCCAGAAGCTCCGGCCTATTATCCCAAAGATCAAATTACAGATAAACCTGAACGTTTTTTCGTAAACGAGTCTGTGCGTGAGAAAATACTCATGTATTATAAAAAGGAGATTCCCTATTCCGTGGAAATCGAAACTGAAGAGTTTTTCGAAGATGCAGAAATAATCCGAATCAGGTCGGTGATAATGGTAGAGCGAGATTCACAAAAGGGAATTATCATTGGTCATAAAGGTGCAGCACTAAAAAGGGTGGGCGTAGCTGCCCGAAAGGATCTCGAAAAGTTCTTTGGCAAGCAAGTGCACATAGAACTATATGTAAAAGTGAATAAGAATTGGCGGAGTAACCCTGGCCAATTGAAACGATTCGGTTATAAGCAGGGTTAAAGTACTAATTCTCCCTTATATCTTTTATCTAAGGTCAAGACTGCGTTAATTGTGGCGTAGTTCATCGAAAAAAAGAGCGTTTCGTCGACTGGGTGGTAAATTTTTCCTACATTTGAGTAGTCAAAGAGGAACCCCAAATCCCCCGTGAGAATGAAAAATATTGTAATTATCGGTGCGTCTGGTCACGGTAGCGTGGTTCTGGACATCATTGAAAAAGAAGGCAAATACAATGTAGTTGGTTTTATCGATACCTATAAAGGTAAAGCTAGATTACTGAACGGCTATGAGATTTTAGGTAACGAAGATGAGCTTCCGTATCTGATGGAGAAGTATAATTTTTCTGCGGGTATAGTTGCCATTGGAGACAATTGGATCAGAAAAAAGCTTGCAGACAGAATCTCTACTATCGTACCCGATTTCCGATTTATTTCTACGATTCATCCCCAAGCGATTATCGGTCGAGATGTGCGTATTGGAAAAGGCACGGTTGTAATGCCAGGTGCGATTATCAGTTCAAATTCGTTTGTAGGTAATTTTTGCATCATTAATACGAATGCATCGCTAGACCATGATGGCATCATGGGCGATTATTCCAGCTTGGCGCCTCGGGCGTCGACCGGAGGCCATGTACACTTAGGAGGGTTTTCCGCTGTATGTCTGGGCGCTAACGTGATAGAAGGCATTAATATTGGCCATCACACAGTGGTCGGTGCAGGTTCACTGGTCGTTAACGACATCAGAAGCCATGTTGTTGCATATGGTGCACCGGCGCAGGTAGTGCGCAGTAGGGAAGAAGGCGAGCCCTATTTGTCAAAAGGCAAGGATCCTAAATCCGATCTTTTGATCGTTCATCAGAGTGTTCGACAGCCCGCTGTCTAAAATTCCGATTTTCTTCGTGTTCTGGTTTTTGGCATAATCGCTATTAGGGCGATTAGCGTTACCTTTGTGGGCTAATTTACCAGAATGAGTGCTATAGTAGCTATTGTGGGAAGACCCAACGTTGGAAAATCCACTTTTTTTAATCGCTTGATACAACGACGGGAAGCTATTGTTGACGCCGTTAGTGGTGTGACCCGTGATCGTCATTATGGAAAAAGCGATTGGAACGGAAAGGAATTCTCATTGATCGATACGGGAGGCTACGTTCTAGGAAGCGAAGATGTTTTCGAAAAGGAAATCGATAAACAGGTCGAGCTTGCAATCGACGAGGCCGATGCGATTATTTTTATGGTCGATGTCGAAACGGGAGTTACGGGAATGGATGAAGATGTCGCCAAACTTTTGCGCCGTGAAAAAAAACCGGTGTTTCTTGTTATCAACAAAGTCGATAACGCACAGAGAGCGGCCAATGCCGTTGAATTTTATTCCTTGGGTTTAGGAGAATATCATACCCTTTCAAGTATCAATGGCAGTGGTACTGGGGAGCTCCTCGATGATTTGGTAAAAGTACTTCCTGAAAAAGAAAAGGAGGAAGAAGATTTGCCGAGATTTGC
>QIJL01000151.1 GCA_003232435.1 Flavobacteriales bacterium
GTTTGTACCTTCCGGTATGAGCAACTGTGGATCCTGTACCACATCGGGAGATTCAAAAAGTTCAGGGGCTTCATTCCGATAATCGAAAAAGCTGTCATCAGTAGCTATATCGTTCAATGTCGAGAAGGAATTTCTATAAACGTTGAAAAATCTTTCTTGGTTTACATTGCGGACATATTGAATATTCAATAGTTCGACGTTATGTTTTTTAAAGTCGGAAGGAGTCCAATTATAGCCTAAAATCGTGTTGAAGGTCTGCTTGTCGAGTCCGATGTTTTGTTGGGCACTGGCACCGATAGACATTCTAGTTCTTGGCAAGGTATAACTCGGAATGATCTTATCGGTATTTATAAAAGGAAGCCATACCGAATTCCAAAATATTGAAAAACTGCTTGGCCTCAATGGTTTGATCTCTCGAATTACCGATGTTAAAGCGACCGGTAAGGCTTAGATTTTCAGCGCCCTTGAAAATATTTCTCGCTTGTATAGACGGACTGAAAGCCAAGCCCACCCGTTGAATATTCGAATGGGTCACGTCGAAATCAGCCCCTAAAGAATACTTGTCTTTAGTTGAGAGATAGATGTTCGCGGTCAGGTCCGTAGGTTTTTCCGGGTCTTGGTCATATGAAATCGTCGGATATCGAAATACGTTCAGATCTGCAATTTGCCTGTTCGTACGTACACGGTCAATATCCCTATAAACGCTGTCCTTTCTAAAAAAAATCGCATTTGTAAGGGTCTTGGGTTTGAACCGCAGTTTGCCCCTATAAAAGATGGTGTAATCTTCGTAGCGAACAAACTCTTCGGGTTCGCTCCCGGTAAAATCATAGTCAGTGTGAATATTTACATTCTTGAAACGATGTACTTCATATTTAGAAGTAGAGGATATACCCTCTCCTCTTTTTCTGAGGTCATCTATATTTAATTCGATTTCCATCCCCGGATCATTATTTGCCAGCAAGGTGTCTCTTTCAATGGTGTATGAAATAGAGCTTTCCTGAAAATTATATATCCCCGAATTCCTGAATATCGAAGTCAGGCGTTCACGTTCGTTGTTGAAATTATCAATGTCGAATCTTTGACCCGGAACGACATGGGAGTTTTCGGTATGTAGGCGATAAATCGAATCTAGGGCAGGTGAACTTATCTTCTGTGATAATGTATCGATCATATAGGGTTTGCCCAAATCGATTTTATAGTTCACACCAATACGTTTTTTTTTAGACGAACTGTCGATGACGTAACTTCCGGTATTATTGAAATACCCCTTACTGTGGTAATAGGCGTTCAATCTGGTCAACGACCGAAGAGTTTGAGTAGTGTCAAGTATCGCAGGTGGCTCGCCGATGTTCTTTAGCCATTCGTTTATTCCTTTGACCACGAAAGACTCTCCTAGACGGCGTGCCTGCTTTTCAGAAAGTAAATTGTTAAGGCGTTGCTCTCTTTTTTCCTTTTTATAAAGCCACGCTTGATATGATGAATCTGGGTTCTCTTTTGCCAGGTTGTAGAGATTTAAACGCAACGGATATCCTAATAAGGCACTGTTGGGTTTTTGAACGATCAGACTATTGATGTCTTCATCCGCTATCTTAAGACTATCGGCGTATATTGTGTTCTTAACAATCAAAAGTTCGTCATCTCCGACTCGCTTCAAGGTACTACAAGAGGTTACCATAACGGCTAAGAATAATAGGCTTATTTTAGCAAGGTTATTGTCCGAACACAAGGGAATACATGACATATTAGAAATCAAAAATACATTATTTGCATGGTTGTTAAAAGCCAAATAAAACTTATAAAAAGTCTACAGCAAAAAAAGTACCGAAATCAACATTCCCTTTTTGTCGTGGAAGGCGTCAAGACGGTTCAGGAATTATTGAAATCTAATATTGTCGACCATCAAATTTATTCTACCGACCTTTCTCTTTTTGGGGCGGATGAAGAATCCGTTCGATTAATCTCTGAAAAAGAGTTGCGTCAAATGAGTAATTTGAAAACTCCGAATAAAGTTTTAGGGGTTTTTGAAACTCCAGAGCAAGAACCTATCAACTTTTCAGATTGGGTCGTTGCTCTCGATGATGTTTCCGATCCGGGAAATTTGGGTACGATTATTCGACTTTGCGACTGGTTTGGAATACGACACCTACTGTGCTCAAAAAATACGGTTGACTGTTACAATCCAAAAGTTTTACAAGCGACAATGGGCTCTATTGCAAGAGTGAATGTTTTTTACGACGATTTATTTCAAGCTTTGGAGAATTCAAAAGTATCCGTTTACGGCACTTTTATGGAAGCAAAAAAGATCTATCGGCAAAATCTTCCTACTTCGGGGATATTGGTCATGGGAAACGAAGCTAATGGTATTTCAAAGGAAATAGAACAATTGTGCAAAGAGCGAATTAGTATTCCGCATTTCGGAAAGTCATCTACCGAAAGTTTGAATGTGGCTACGGCAACTGCTATATTCTTGAACGAAATCCGAAGAGGATAAACTACTCAAATGTAAAATTGACAAAAAGACCCCGTGTACGCATCGCATCGACATTTCCCGTCCATGGGCTACTTGGGTCTTCATCTCGCACCAATTCGTCGTTGATGGCGAATATACCGCGAATCGAAGGAGTAAATTTGAAGTATTCCAAATAGAAATCGATGCCGAAGCCCATTTCATAGTTGTTGCCCCATTTTTTCATTCGAAAGGTGCCACTGCTGTTATCGTCGAGACTGGTTTCGTTACTTCCCAAATTCAGCGATCTCGATACCCCGCCGATCAGAAAAGGTTTCCAGTTGCCGAAACGCTTGGTGCTTACTTTTACCAGCAACGGAAAATTGATATAAGTTGATTTCACTTCCCGAAAGGCATTACGTAAGGCGTCTTCATCATTGGCGAACCCCGGAAAACCTAATTTTCGGGCATTGTAATGCAAACCCGGTTCGAAACGAAGATCGATAAATTCATTGATTCGCATTTCCCCGATTAGGCCGACATTGAAGCCCATGGATTTATCGACAAGAATATCCCCAGTATCGTTCTGGTAATCGAACTTGAAATCATATTGGTTAAAACCTAAGAAATACCCATAGTTCAAGAACTTTTTGTCTTTGTTCTCTATATTGAGAATAGGGTTTTCCTTAAACTGTGCCTGTAGGGGTTGACCAAGCAACAATGCGCCCAGCATGAAAAAAATAAATTGTTTCATTCGTTTGAATTACAGATAAGTCTTTGGTATTTAATTATTTACCTCCGTTCAGGAACTTACCCTGGCTTTAATAAATCCCACGATTATGGGCTTTATCGGTCTATTTTGTGGCAACATAAATTGATGCGACCCCGAACGTTTGAGGTCTGTTCTCTACACCTATAAACCCGATTTTGCGCAAAATATTGTTGAAGTCTTCGCCGTGCGGAAAAACCGATGCCGATTCACTTAAATAAGCATAGGCCGAGGCATCTTTTGAAAATAACCTGCCAATCGTGGGAAGAATAAATTTGGTATAGAATCGATACCCTTGTTTATACGGAAATTTGGTCGGCACCGAGGTTTCTAACACCACGAATGTGCCATCGGGCTTGAGTACACGTAAAATTTCCTTTAAGCCCTTTTCCAAAGTTTCAAAATTTCGAACCCCGAAGGCCACCGTTATCGCATCAAAGGTATTTTTCTCAAAAGCAAGGTTTTCACTATCTCCCAAGACCATTTCGACTTTCTTGTCAAGATTCTTGTCTAAAATTTTTTGTTTGCCAACTTCGAGCATGCCTGGCGAAATATCTAGTCCTATTATTTTTTCGGCTCCGGTTTGGACTAAATTAATTGTCAGGTCTCCAGTGCCCGAGGCTATATCGAGAATACTCTTTGGCTTTCCCTTTTCAATGATTGCCACTACGCGTTTGCGCCATTTCACATCTATTCCGAAGGAAATGACCCTATTGAGCCCGTCATAGTTTTTTGAAATTGTGTCGAACATTTGGGTCACTTGTTCTTTCTTACCCAGTTCTGAATCTTTATAAGGAATCACTTTTTTGGCCATTGGGGCAATTTTCGGGCAAAGATACGATATAACCCATTTGACGTTTGGTATATCAGTGAATAGGCGAGGATTGCGCAAGCCGATTATAAGCAGGTTTTTAACATTGAAAACCGAATAATTGCGTAATTTTGGCCTGCAAATTTTCATTAGATGAAATGCAATAAGGCTATAAGGCCAAAGGCTTACTTTCAGTTAAGGTCGGTGCTCAGAGGGCGAATATCCGCAAACTTCGATAGCAAATGAAAATCATAATAGCTGGTGCTGGTGAAGTGGGTTTTCATTTGGCGAAATTACTATCTTATGAATCGCAAGATATTACTCTGATCGATACCGATAAAGAGAGTCTCGCCTATGCCGATACGCATCTTGATATCAGGGTGTTGCGAGGCGATGCCACGTCCATTTCCATTTTGCAGGATGCAAAGGTGGGCACTTCAGATCTTGTGATAGGAGTGACTTCTTCGGAGACGACGAATATCACACTTTGTATGTTGGCCAAACAGTTGGGGTGTAAAAAGACAATTGCCAGAATATCGAATACGGAATTTGTCGACAACAAAGAACTTATCAAGTTCGAGGAATTGGGTATCGACGAATTGATTTCTCCCGAGGAACTGGCGGCCACGGAAATTCAAATGCTCTTGAATAAGTCGGGCTTTAATGACACCTATGAGTTTGAAGAGGGTAAATTGATAATGGTCGGTGTTTCATTGCTCAAACTGGCACCTTTTGTGGGTAAAGCTGTCAAGGAGGCCGCGCAGATTTTCCCTGAGCTGAACTTTATGCCTATTGCCCTAAAAAGAACAGGTACACAGCGAACATTGATTCCTCGTGGGGATACTATTTTCAAACAGGGTGATCAAGTCTACTTTATCACTACCAAAGAGGGTGTAGACGAACTTTACAAACTTACGGGAAAGAAAAACGAAGAAATAAAGAACGTAATGATATTGGGCGGAAGCAAGGTCGGTTCAAAAGCGGCACGCGACCTTTGCGCTAATAAATTCAACGTAAAACTTGTTGAGAAAAATAAAGAGAAATCCATTGATCTCGCCGATGACCTTCCGAACGCTTTGATAATCAATGGTGATGGCCGAAACGTAGAATTGCTTGATGAAGAAAGCCTTGAATCCATGGATGCCTTTATTGCCGTTACCGGCAATTCCGAGACCAACATTATGTCATGTCTTGTGGCCAAATCAAAAAACATCAAAAAGACGATAGCACTCTCGCATTCCATTGGCATCGATACCCTGATCAATAAAAAACTTCTGGCGGCCAATAATATATTCAGGCACATTCGAAAGGGAGAGGTGGTCGCCCTGATGCGTTTGAACAATTTGAATGCGGAGATTTTGGAGTTTGTGGTGAAACCCACTTCAAAGGTAACCGGTAATATCATTCGAGACCTGAATTTTCCTCGTACTGCTACCATTGGCGGAGTTGTGCGCGGCGACAAGGGAATTATCGCTTTAGGGGATTTTCAGATCCTAGCAGGCGATAGGGTAGTTGTCTGTTGTTTGCCCGAAGCTATACCAAAAATTGAAAAACTTTTTCTTTGACCATGGGTTTGAACACTAAAATCATCGTTCATCTTATGGGCCTATTGCTGCTCTGCAATGGTTTTTTTATGCTTTTGGCGACCTTGGTCAGTGGTATCTATAATGACGGGGTAA
>QIJL01000286.1 GCA_003232435.1 Flavobacteriales bacterium
AGGCGATTGAAATTTTAAATATTCCTGTAATCCATTCCGAGGTAAAGAGCGAAGCTATCGAGCCTAAAGAGAACAAAATTCTATCTGAACTGAATGCGCTGGTACCGCTGCCGAAGCCTCCAAAGATTAAAAAACAAACCGAGGACAGGGTAGATGCAGGTCAAAACTTAAAAGAGTCATCATCAATAAACAATATCGACATGAAAAAAGTAAATAAAATAGAATGCAAGGGAGTCGAGATAAGAGTCGAAAGCCAGAAAGCCGTTCAAGAAAACATTCCGGAAACGGAACCAGAGGCTCAGAAAGAAAGCGTAGACCAAATCCTTGATTGGATTATGGCCTTGAATGAGGCCCAAGTGGAGTTGAAACAAAAAATCAAGTCTATTGTAACAAAGCAGGAAGCCTCCACGCTCAGACTTCCAAAACCAATATTCTACACGGATCATGAAGCAAATATGGTTGCGCTTTTAGACGATATAGAGGCATTGGGTGATAAAAGGGAAGTACCATTGTTACAGGACATGCTGCTCGAGAAAGAGAACTCGTCCATTCACGAACGAATAGAATTTCTGATCGAAAAGATATCTGATACAGAGGTACTCACTAAGGAAATGCCTGCCACTAGCATATCGAACGATGCTGCCTTTAGCGTCTTCGAAGAATTCTTTAGAACGGCCGATACGGAATCAAAACTGATCTTATTAGATGAAATTGTAGCCGTCGGCGATGAGAAGGAGATCGATTTCTTGAAACAATTGGTCAAAAATGCTGTACCCAAGGTTAAGAATACGGCCAAAGCATGCCTCGAAGGATTGACAGCGAAATTGGCTCGGGAAAAGAATATTGAGCATATAGGACATCCCGAACAGGAAAAAAAAGTCTCACAAAATCAATCGCCCACCGATAATGACGGGTCAGACCATTTGACATATAACATCGAACAGGAAACCTTGAAACCCTTTGATGTTTTCGATATTGACTTTGAGTTGGCCTTTGACGAAAACGAAAAACCAGAACAAACCCCAAGATAGTTAGTGGACGGAGAGATTCTAAATATCATTCTCGAATATGTGAACATCGTTTTTCTGGTGTTCACTGTCGTTCTTTTTGGTGGTTACGGCGTAATGTGCTATTTGGCTACAAGAAATTCTTTGCATTACAAGCATAAAAACAGCTTCGGCGACCTTTCAAAAGTCATGGCATCTCCTTTGGCGCCGAGTATTACCATTATCGCACCGGCCTATAATGAAGGTATGACCATTGTTGAAAACATAAGATCGTTGCTGTCGTTGCGCTATGTCGATTATGAGGTCATGGTAGTCAATGATGGCAGCAAAGACGATACTCTAGAGAAAATGATCGAGGCCTACGACCTTGTTCAAATCGAGCAAGAAATCGACCCGGATTGGCAATCAAAACCGATTCGCGGAATCTATAAATCGAAACATCGCTCTTTTTCGAAATTAACGGTTATAGATAAGGAAAACGGAGGAAAATCGGATGCTTTAAATACAGGAATGCACCTTTCGACAAATCGTTATGTCGGTTGCATCGATGTTGACTGTCTTCTGTTGCCCGATGCGCTATTACACGTTGTAAAGTCATTTTACCAGAGGTCTGAGAAGAGGGTTATCGCCGTGGGCGGTGTAATTAGGGTTGCGAACTCATGCATCATACAAGGTGGGCAATTGGAAGAAATCAGATTGCCCAAGAATTGGCTGGCAAAATTCCAATTGTTGGAATACACAAGGTCATTTCTATTGGGCAGAATGGCCTGGGGACGTATTGACAGTCTATTGATTATTTCAGGTGCATTTGGCTTTTTTGATCGTGAGATCGCTCTGGCGGTAGGTGGCTATGACACCAATACCGTTGGGGAAGATATGGAGATTATCTTCAAGATGCGCAGATATATGCACGAGCGGAAACTACCCTATACAATCGAATATATTCCTGATCCATTGTGTTGGACGGAAGTGCCCGAAGACATGAAAATACTGATCAATCAACGTGATCGCTGGACGCGTGGGAATCTTGAGACGCTACAGAAACACAAGACCATGTTCTTCAACCCAAAGTATGGGCGACTGGGCATGATAAGTTATCCGTATTGGTTTTTCTATGAATGGCTGGCGCCCCTGTTAGAGTTTACAGGACTCTTATGTATTATCCTCTTTACCTATTTAGATATACTCAATTGGGATTTTTTCCTGGCCATAACGGCGGCGGTTTGGACCTGTTCTATAATGGTGTCTTTCTATGCGATACTATGGGAGGTCTATTCATATAACCAATACAAGCGCAAAGATGTACTGGTACTCCTCCTTTTTGCGGTAATCGAGCCAATTTTTTTCCACCCGATAGTAACATGGTCGGCAATACGTGGCAACTATAAGAAATTATTCAAGGTAAAATCCGGTTGGGGATCCCAGGTTCGTAAAGGTTTTGCCAAAGCAAGTTAAGATGAATATTAGCGATACGCCAAGATATACGTTAAAGCAACACACCCGGCTTATAATAGCTTTTTTCGGGGCGTTGGCCTTGCTTTCAATGTATCAATATATTGTATTGTATGCTATGGGAGTGTTAGATGCAATCTTGAGCATAAGTTTTTTCTTGGCTATCGTTCATCATCTGGGCTATGCATCTATTGCAGGACTGATTTGTGTTCCTTTATTCAATTTCCTTGAAAATTGGAGGTCTAGAATGGGCTTTAAAGCTGTCGCCGGCATCTTACTTGGCCTATTGATCGTTGAAACATTTTTGGTGGGTTATTATATTTTGACACTTAGTCCTTTAGGATATGATATCGAAAGTTTTAGTTTTATTAATATGGCAACTGAAATGTCAACTTCTTGGCACACCTTGATTTTTACTATACTGGCTTTGGGCCTTATTATATGGATGTTCAGAAGAATCTATTTATTAACAAAGAAGCACTATCATCACATTGCAAAAATGTACCCTTTCACTATCATTTTGTTCAGTGTGTTTGTGGCCACTCTTTTTCTAGACGGAAAGCCGATCAATCAAAACAAGACTCAATACTTGACAATAAACTTATTTGAAAAGGCTCGGAAAAATAGCCAAAGCGCTAGGGGTAAGGAAGAATTCGAGAACAAGGAGATCGTTTGGATAAACAGTGTTTTTAGCGGAAAGAACTGTGACAAAGCCTATCTGACCGCAAAAGATTTGGCCTACGACAAAGAATATGATAAATCTTTGCTTCTAAGTCGATATATCTTGTCTGAAGTACCGGACCATATCGATACTAAAATATTGATGGGAAGGATAAATGCCTGGAATGGGGACTACAATAAGTCCATTTCAATCTTAAAGGGCTGTATCAAGACCAATCCTGATTATATAGACGCCTATTCCGCTTTACTCGATGTCTATTATTGGTCCGACAGAAATGAGGATGCCAAAGAACTTCTAGAAATAATCGGGCGAACGGGTATCCCAATCAAAGAAATTGAAGATAAAATAGCAAGGGCTCGTTTACAATATGCTCAGAAAGCTTCAAAGTCGGCACAAAGGGATACTAATAAAACAGAAGCCCAAATCGTTTCAGCAGAACAATAATGGTCAAAAAAGGCAGCTACATATTTATATTGTTGTTTGCGCTTACCCCGGGGTGGTCGCAATTGGCCTACAACGGCGATCCCGACCAGTCATTCTTTACCGCAAGAGATTTGGCCTTCGATGGTCAAAGGACCGTTGCCCGTGATACCTTGAACAAAATACTATCTAAATATCCTGATTATTCAGATGTACGCAACTTACTGGCAAGCACATACAGTTGGGACGGTAAGTACGGAATTGCAAGAGAGCACTTCAATCGAATTACCTCGGTAGATAGAAAAAACAAAGAGGCATGGGTGGCCGCCATCAAAAATGAATTGTACGCCCATGAGTACTATTTGGCCCTAGGTCTAAGCAATAAAGCATTGGTTTATCTGCCAGATGACCCGATAATTCTTGTGCTACAAGAAAAAGCTATGAGCGACCTGGAGCAATCTCAAGAAAAGAAGAAAATTGAAAAACCTTTGGCAGCAGTATCTGAGATAGCAATAGATTCGGCAGAAACCAAGGTTTTGAAAAATCGATTCGGAATGGGCATGTCGTTCGAGATTTTCGATATTGCTTATGGCCCAATGGTTTACAGTCATATTGAATATAGAAGAGAGACCATGGCCGGCCCTGTTATTCCCAGGATAAATTACAGCAACAGGTTTGAAACCCATGGGGTTCAGTATGAGGTCGATTTTTACCCCAAATTCTCAAAGATGTTCTACGGATATCTGAATTACGGTTTTTCCAATTCCCCGATATACCCGGATCAAAGAGTAGGGGCCGAAATACATGCGAATTGGCCAAAATCGATGGAGCTTTCAATAGGAATGCGCCATTTGAACTTCGGTGCTTCTTCCGCAAACATCATAACGGGGAGTGTTGGGCTTTACAAAGGAAACTACTACTATTCGCTTAGACCTTATTTAGCACCTAGCTCTTCCGGTCAAATGGGACTCTCCGCTAGTCTTTTGGCAAGGAGATATTTCAGGGATGGCGAAAACTATCTAGGCGTGAACGCTGTTATCGGTTATTCGCCCGAACTGAAACAATTGCGAGATGGCGACGAACTTTTGGCCGAATCCCTTTTGTATATCGAATCACAACAATTGCTCTTTGAATATCAATTTAGTTCGAAAAGACACCCTAATATATATAGGGGCAATTTGGGCGTTACGCGTCAAGAACTCGTTTTCGATAGCGGCAATTTCTTCTGGTCCGTCTCTGCGGGCCTCACTTGTCAGGTCAAATTTTGAGGTTCACTAGACCAAATACATTAAAGATCGACGAACTACATACCTCTTGATTCACGTCGTTATGGGGTATCCATAAGATTAACGGGTTTCACAACTAAAATCGGTCGATTTACCACAATTAATTGTAAGCATGATGCGTTATTTATATGTTTACAAAAGCAAACCAAAAGAAACAAAAACAAACCCAAATCAACACCGCCCCGATAGTTATCGGAATCGGTGACTAAAACCCTCGAACCACTATGCTTTATGATACCTACGGGGAGGAGTACCTAGACTTCCTACAAGAATTAAACGAAATTTTAAGTATTAACGAACTCGCTGAGCTAGACTACATGTAGTCGATGTTTCGGTGCATTTCCCAAATCTCCAAATTATGGCAAATCAAAA